>CAMVJI010000012.1 GCA_947167765.1 uncultured Butyrivibrio sp.
TCTGGGTAAGACTGTTGTCAGAACCAGGAAGGCATTCCACCAGGATCCATTCCCAGGTTCTCTTGACTATGCCTGTGATTGACAGCATTCCTGCAATTATCAGGAGGAGTAAGAGAATCTTGTTATCGGCCAGGATCTGGACGAAGTACTGCAGCAGATAAGCAAACGTCGCCGAGATAGCCAGTATCCTGCCTACATTTCCCGTCTCAAACAGTGCCACTGATATGAAGAAATTGATGGCGCCACCCAGTATGCCAAGAGAGATGTTGACTACCGGAGCAAGAACCAGAAAAGCAAAGGTGCTGGGATAGATCAACATTATAAATACAGGGAAGAAAGTCAGGATTGTGGCTATCGCAATAATCCTGGCTCTTCCCTGGTCGCTCTTTATCCTGTACCAAAGAATCGAAAACAGGATAAATCCCGCAACAAGGAATATCTGGTCAATATAGTACATCCAGATATGTGCAGACTGATCCAGTATACCAGTTGATGACCGGTTGATCATGGTCAAAATGGACATGTGAACGAACAGATATACTGAGAATATGGTTGTGGTGAGAAGTTCTTTACGCGAAAATTTCTTTTCCATTATTACTATTTCTCTTTTATTAAATACCACATGAATTTAGTATTAGTAACAAAATATCTTTTGAACAGTCTCCTGGGATCCTGGCTGAGGCGATAAAGCCACTCAAGACCGATTTTCTGGATCCATACGGGGGTGCGCTGTATTGTTCCAGCATGGAAGTCAAATCTTGCTCCAACCCCATCATTACGCCATTTATCTTACCTTTATGAGCATTCATCCACTGTTCCTGTTTGGGTGCACCAAGGCCAACCCAGACTATGTCTGCCTGCGTTGCATTGATCATGTCGATCACCTGCAGGTCTTCCTCAGCAGATAATGGTCTGAAAGGCGGAGAATACATGCCGCAGATATCCAGTTGGGGATAATCCTTTAGCAGGTGCTTTTTAATGCTTCAAGGGTCTCATCTTTTGAGCCATAGAAGTAGCGGCTAATGGTTCCATTATCGGTTGCCTTGAACATCAGCTTCATGAAGTCCGGTCCTGCAACACGCCTTGCCTCTTGATTGTTTCTTTTACGCTGCAGCTTCGCTATTGGCGCTCCATCAGGGTAAGTAAGTACCGCTTCGTTCAAGATATCTCGGTACTTTGGATTCTCTTTTGCCATAACGGTAGTATGGACATTGGAGAAGCATATATATTGGCCGAAGAGATCTTTATGATGTGACAAGACGTACTTTACAGCATCATTAAGATTAGATACGCAGTAATTCACACCAAAATATAGAGCAGCGCGGGGTATTCTGTTCTGATAAAAGCGTGCAGGGCGCAGGAGCTTTATGGTCTATCATTGACAATAAGTCCTTTTCACATTTGATTGGATCCATAATATTTTACCGAATTATCTTTATTCTGCATATCTTTATCCAATTAATACAACTTGTAGCAACCCAACTTAACATATCAATAGTGTATAGTTTACTTATCCGGCAATACTATTTTTTAGCCTTCTCTTCAAAAAATAAAGGCTTACTCCTGCTAGCTCAGGATACTCCTCAGCCTGTTCAATCCTACTTATCATTTTCCTTATCTCAGATGACAAATCAGTCCCTATACCTTTTCTTTTTATAAGCTTTTTCATGCAACGCACATAGTTTCTATATGCAGATCTTCTTCCAGCTACCAATTGCGTAGCTGTATCTCGTTTAAGCACTCCCTTTTCATCTAAGATACCATTAAGATGTAGCACTTCATTAATCTGTCGCTCGGCAACCATATCAATTGGGAATGTGTGGATATATCCATCTTTTGTGTATCGTATTTTGTCAACAAATTCTCTATCCCTTGGACTAATTGTTATCTCTTTATCGCCCTTAGAAGCATCACAACACAATACCTTATCCTTTATATTTTCATTTCTACCACCATCGCAACACCCCAGCATATTTTGATAATTCAGCGCATCTGCCTTGCTTCTAATAGGATTAAAGTGCTCTATTACCATAGTATTATCATTATGGATTCTTTTCATACAGTATGCACACAACCCATGCTGTTCTTTTATAAGAGACTCTCTAATTGAAGCCTTGTCCAGGGTATCAAAATATGCTCTAATACTTTTTATATCAGTATCTGGCAGTTGCTCCCACCCATTTGTTTTCTTGATTTGAATTATTTTCTCTTGCACTTTTTTAGGTGTTTCTTTTTTATCAATATATATCATGCTCACTCTCCAACTAAACTATTTAATTCATAGTATTGTTTTACCTCATGATAAAAAGCAGATTGCTCACCATATATCTTTTTTGCTTCAGCAATTACCTGACTTGCCAGTTGCATATCGTTAGCATCCATAGCGTTTTCCAACTGTCTAAGAATTCTTCTTGATTCTTCAGGCATATCATTGCTTCCTTGCCTTAATGACAAAACATCTCCAATTGAGTAGCCATATGCTGAATCTACAGTTGCTAAATTGCCATCTGTATCAAAACTAATAATCTTTGAATCTTTTGCTGATGAAATAATAATTGGCGAGTGCGTTGCAATGATAAACTGAACATTTGGAAAAACATGCCTAAGAGCTTCAATAACTTTCCATTGCCATTCAGGATGTAAATGTGCATCAATCTCATCAATCAAAACGATTCCCGTCAATTCCTCCATTTTGTTAATTGAAGGATTTAGTAAAACCGCTCGATAAGCTAATTCCATTATCATATATAGCAAAGCTTTGTATCCCGTACTTAATTCGTATAATGGTATACTTGTAGTATCATCTTCGTACATCAATCCAGAGATTTTCATAGAATAATGCACCTTAAAATGCTTGTCTTCCCCCTCCATAACTCGCATAAATCTATAAATAATATCCTGAAACACTTTAAATTCCTGAATGGTGCCTTTTTTTTCAAACTCCATGATAGACATTTTTAAGCACCATTGTTGTATCCGTTCTTCGATGTTTTTACCATAAAGGCACCCTTTGTACCCATCCATCCTATCGCTAATACTTGTATCTACAGTAACTTGCCCATTCTTGTATATCTTCGGAGCTTTCCACTCCCTATCAAACTTCTGATAACTGAACAATGGATAAAATCCCTTGCTAGCATTCAAGATTACATCTTTTTCACCATAATTTCGTATTGTAATACCCTGTCCTTCTTTTTTGGACAATTCTGCAGAAATAGAAATCATATCGGGACTGGTAATAATTCCGTTTATCTGGACCGGATAATTATACTGTATATTGTATGTTGATTCACCACTCGTGGTAATGTCCATATTTACATCTTCCTGCGTAATATTCGCCTCAAACCCTCCTCCCAGCTGGTTTATCATGTTAGACAAAACTAGTGCGATAGCCGACAAAAGACTCGTTTTTCCTGTACCATTTTTACCAATAACAATATTCACCCCGTCTGCAAACTCTAACTTCTGACTTTTATAACACCTATAGTTTGTCATATCCACACTACTAATAAACATATTATTTCCCTTCCATCAATTTAATTGAACATTTTATCTAGAATTTATTGACATTCCCCAGATTTACACTTTACAATAATTATAACAAAAAAAGCAGTGATGCTTTGACGGGGCGGTGCTATGGCAACGTCCTATTTTTGTTGTGATTGATCCTTTCCTAAGCGCACAGCTAACATGTGCATTCTGTGTGAAGATCATCCCACTTGCTTTCTGGAGCAATTCCATTATCTGCGTCACCTGCTACCTCATCATAGACATAGCCACAAACATTACACACGTACTTCATAAGCTCGTTCTCCTATCTTTTCAAATAGTACCATAACGTCAGTAATTAACTAATATTCTATCTGATTATCTTTTCAATGTCATCATTTACGTGTCCGCATTATTTCTAATGAGAGCGATGTTACGCTTACCATTTACTCTTACCGTGTCTTAGGTGTTTGTAGAATCTTAGGGCTATGATAGAGTGTTCTTCAGCTACCGGTATAAAGAACGCAAGGATCTGTATCTTATCTGTCACATGGTTAAGCCATATATTGGGGAATTTGAAAGTAAGATTGGTGGACTTAATTACACTATCAGCAGAAGCCTTGGGTGATTGGCCATTATCAACCATATTGTCAGCACTAGTGCGCATAGTGTTGTCGTCAAGCCACACTACCTTAGGGCCATTGCAGAGAGTCTTATTACCGCGGCCAATGGTGTTGTGATGTACAAATGCAAGATGAGATACATCTAATTGATTTTCTATAACTCTGGAATAGTGAACATTCCAAGTATCTTCTATATGGTCATAGGAGTAGGATGGGTCAGCTATGATATCGAAATAGTCTGGCTCTGAGTCAGGCTCTCTTTCCCCGTACCACGCAAAGATAATCCCGCCCACTTCACGTGTGGGATAGTGTTTTAAGTTGAATCTGGAATAATCCTAATCAGATGCTTTTCCATCTGAAGGCACGTGGACACACTTGCCAGTGGCATCATACTCAATGCCATGGAATGGACACTTGATGTTGTCTCCTTCAAGCCATCCATTGCACAATGAGGCACCTCTGTGAGCACAGAAGCTTGTGACAGCACAAGCTTCACCTGAACTGGTACGGAAGAATACGATATCTTCACCAAAACGCCTTGCTGCGATGAGTTTGCAAGGCGTTAGTTTATTAGATGAGAGAACTGCATACCACTGATTCTTGATCATAATGACGCCTCTTGTCCTTATAACTACTGTATAAATTTCTTAGTATCCAATTATTTCTTGTAGCACTGCTCTATTGCGCCTCTGGCTGAGCCTCGGTAACTTGCACACCATCATTTGCAGCCCTAAACTCTTCATAATCAGCATCCCAGTCAGCATAAGAGCCATCACCTGCATGGCTCTTGAGATCATAATTGTCCATAAGATATTCGCCCAGATAGTGAGTCAGCTTGGTTGCACCCTGTATGTTTACATGATCTGTATCTGACAAGTCTGTTGAATAATCCACCAATGAGTCTTCCATCACCGTGAAATCTATGAGTGGAACATTATATTTCTCGGCAGTTATTGTTGCGGCATTTATTCTTGCCTGCTTATCCTCTGTATTCACTTCAGGGGAGTGAACAAACACTACCTGGATTCCTTTTGCCTGGAGTTCTTCAACAGTCTTTTCCAGGTACATAACGCCTTCTGTCTCTGCAGCAGTCTCATCTATGCGATATTCAAGCTTTGGTTTTTCATAGGGGATATACTCGTGACTTGACGCATAACCTCTAAGCTTAGAATAGGTTCTTGAAAAGTCCCTGGCAGTAAGTTCTGGCCATCTGTCATGGTAGAGGATTATATCAAACAAAAGCTCATATCTGGGATCCTCAGGGCTCAGGACATCGTATACCGCTTTGATCTTGGTAGGTGTAAGGGGGAATCTGTCCCAGGCAAGATGTACACTGTACATATCCTTGTATTTCTCAGCCTGTCCGTACTGACTTATCTCAATTACTACTACCTTGGGATTTGTATACTCCAGGGCATTTTTTACTGTCCAGTAAGTTACCGGAAGCCTTTCAGAAGTGTTTCCAAAATTGTAAGAAGTAATGCCACATTCATTCCACAACTGAAGTGGATTGACCATCAGCTGGATATTGCTGCTGCCAAAAAACAGAACATCAAAATCATTGTCCTCTCTGAAAAAGGTCTCGTATTTTTCATAAGCATCTTTTCTTTCAAGAACCTTAGATGCATACAGGACCATCAGGCCAAGGAGCACTACGCCTACCACCAGCTGTATCAGAGTCTTTATCGATCTTTTTTTCATAATTTAAAAGCCTCCATAGATGAAGTCAGCAGCGTTATAGGAAGATCCGTAGACTCCAAATATCAGGATTGTCATTATGACACCTGCAGTCAGGATATATCGAAACAGCCATGGCTGAGCAGCGATATGCTCCCGGATCTGCATACCATTTTCCTGTCTTGTGCTGACAACATACCAGATGATAACTCCGACACCAACCACAAAGAAATCCTTATAGGTAAGGCTGTACAGTTCAATATCTGTGATAACTCTGTACCATTCAAACTTATGGATGATCTGATCAAAGAGCCTTAAAAATCCATTAAATGAACCAGTGAAGGTGAACATCTCACCAATAGAGATAAGTATCCAGGTTCTTGCCCTTCCAAATAGCTTCATGGCGTAGCTCTCCTTATTCAGGGAAAAGAGTTTGTCCAGGAAGTTAAAGCATGGCTCAAATATCTGAGCGCTGGCCATGATAAAGCCATGCCACAATCCATAAGCAATATATGCAAAACTAAACTCATGCCATAGACCGATCATAAGGAATGTAATGACAGAGACTATACCTGCCGGGATAGTCCTGCCTAAATGTGCATTTCTTTTGCCTAATCTGGAAGACAGCTTCGCATAAGTCTTAGAAAGAGCAAGAGGGTAGAAAACATAGTCCCTTATCCAGTTGCTGAGGGAAATATGCCATCTGTGCCAGTAATCGCCTATAGTTGTAGCAAAGAACGGTCTCTTGAAATTGTCCGCAAGCTTAATACCAAACATCTCTGAGATACCGCAGACCATATCTATTCCGCCAGAGAAATCCGCGTAGAGTTCAATGTTGAACAGAAATACAGCTATGACCACAATGGATCCTGGAGGTGAGTCTGTATGCTCAGTGACTTTATCCACAAACTGTGCAAGGCGCTCAGCTATGACAAGCTTTTTAAAAAGGCCCCACAAATAGAGCCACAGACCTGACCTTAACTGTGCAAAGTCAAAACTGTGCTTTTCAAAAAACTGATGATGTAGTTTATCAAACCTATTTATAGGTCCCTGGATGATCTGTGGGAAATAGGATACAAACAGTGCGTAGTGCAAGAAGTTGCGCTCCGCCTTAACCTCTCCTCTGTAGACGTCAACAAGATATCCTATTGACTGAAATGTGTAAAAGGACATGCCAAGAGGCAGGATGAGCCAGCTAAATGGCAGAAACTTTTTACACTTAAATACCATTAGCATTCCGAATGCTACGATGGCAATGAGGGCCAGGAGGAGTCTTTTCTTTTTGGCAACTGCTGCCTTAAAGGCCTTTTTCTCTTCCTTAGTCCAGGTCTCTTTGTTTTCTTTTATGCTTTCTTTTTGAAAGTTTGTCAGCTGCTCCAGCTTAATTGCGCCAAAGAAGGTTATAACAGTGGTAACAACTAAAAACGCTGCATATTTCCAGTCCATGACCAGATAGAAAGCCAGGCTCCCCACAAGGAGCACCAGCCACTGATGATTTCTTAATACTGAATAATATACGATTAAAAGAACTGCTACAAACAGCAGAAAAGAAAAGGAATAAAGCATTTTAATAATTCTCCGGGTAATATTGGAAAAACATCAATCAAGCTCAGTTAGTTTTTTTCTGTCAATCTTAGCGTGAGCATTCATTGGAAGTTCTGGCATATATACAAACTTGTTAGGAAGCATATAGGCAGGAAGGAGCTTCCTGATCTGTCTGATAATGATGTCATCACAGGCTTCGTCGGCGCTGTAATAAAGGTATATCATTTCCTTGGACTCTTTATATACAGCACAGGCCATTTTTACTTCATCCAGGGCGTTAACAACTGTCTCTATCTCTCCCATCTCTATACGATGGCCCATATGCTTGATCTGATGGTCTTTTCGACCTGCATAGTACAGATTACCAGCCTCGTCATAGTATCCAAGGTCTCCTGTTCTGTACATCAGATCCTTATATGCAGTAACTTCTGGATCCTGTACAAAAGCCATGTCTGTCTGCTCAGGATTTCTGTAGTACCCCAGTGCCAGGCAGGATCCCTTGACGCAGATCTCGCCCTTTTCACCTGTGGTACGTATTCTCTTAAGTGTATCAGGATCTACAAGAAACATTTCTGTATTGGCAAAGCTCTTTCCAATGGGGATATTGTCTGTATCCTGCAACCTCTCACGGATTATGTAGCTGCTGCAGTTACAGGTGATCTCTGTTGGGCCATAGAGGTTTACAAATGTGGCATTCTTCCAGTGATCCATCAGGTAGTTAAGGCACTTAACAGGCATTATCTCGCCTGAGAACATGACAAGAGATATGCTCTCTGGAATGCATGCGTCAAAGAGTTTGAAGTTCTGAACGATCCTCAAGGCAGAAACAGCCCATATAAGGACATTGACATTGTTCTCCTGCAAATATGGAAGCAGAGCTGCAGGCATTACAAAATAGCTCTTGGGCACGATGACTACTGTGCCACCAAGGTTTAAGCTGTTATATATATCTTTTACAGAAACATCGAAGTCAAATGGAGCCTGATTGGCCATAACCGGTACATCAGGGAATGGGAAGGACTCAGCAAATCTGTGTACAAGATCGATGACACTTCTGTGACTTACAATAACGCTCTTAGGAACTCCGGTTGTGCCAGAGGTAAAGATCGCATATACAGGGTCTGTATCGATGACAAGTTCTCTGATCTTGTTAAGTGTTTCGCTGTAGTTGTCATCTACGTGTTCTGACTGTTCGATCAGTGAGTCAAAGCTATCTGCCTCTACAGGAAGTTTCCTGGTTGTGGCAGATAAGCAGCACAGAGGCTTAAGCGTATCCAGCATAGACTGTATTCTATCTGCTGGCAGGGTTGGATCAATGGGCACATAGAAATTGCCACTATATACTACAGAAAGGAACAGCTGAAGGCTCTTTATATTCCTGTCGATGAAGACTGCTACAGGTCTGTTTTTGTCAAAGGGCTCCTGCTGTACATTTTTCCGTACAACAAAAGCAATCTTTTGGCATCTCACCAAAAGATCGCTATAGTTTATCTCTTCATCTTTGTCCTTAAACGCTATGCGGTCAGGATACTTAGCTGCACTGCTCTCCAAAAAGCTTAATACATTATACTCATTCATGGTATCATTCCTGCATTGACTGGATCATTTCCCAGATAGCCTTTGCACTGTTGAAGTTCTCGGGCTTGAGCTGAGATACGCTGACCTCGATATCAAAAGCTTCATTTATGGCATTTACAATGTAGATGATGTCGAAGGAAACAAGAATTCCATCATCGATGAGAGCTTCCTCATTTTCAAAATCTACATCAGGTCTTGCTCCTTTTAGTATTTCCATTAATTCTTCCATCTTGAATCTCCTATAAAACTTATTGGCATACTGTTTTTATGCAATTCTACATTATATCATTTCTTCATCTGATTGGCGATATCAGCATCTACAATCTCTTCACCATTTTGTCTTTAAGCTGAGCCTGGCTTGCTGCTGAAAGGCCGTTGTTGACATCTTTATAATCCTTTTCATTATTAAATGTAAAAATAAAGCATATGTGTAGTATAGCACATATGCCTTATAGTGTAGATTATTTAGTTTATCTGATTATTTTCTCAAAGTCATCTTTTCCGTGTTTACAAATAGGACAAATGAAATCGTCTGGAAGCTCTTCTCCAACGTATTCATATCCGCATATCATGCAGCGCCAGATAGTCTCGCCCTTTGGAGTTTCACCAACAGGCTGAGGCTTTGGTTTGATGTTGCTTTGATAATACTCATAGGTGCAGGATGGCGTATCTGAGAGCACTGTCATGAAGGTTGGCTCGCAGATAAAGAGTGTGTGGGAGCCAAGGTCCACTTCTTTTTCCACTTTCAGTGAGAAGTAAGCATTGGTTCCGGCAATGATGTATGGAATGCCATTTTCTGCCATCTGATAGGTAGTGTAATCCTTGGAGAACTTATCAACATCCCTGCCAGACTGGAATCCAAAGTGCTTAAACATATCAAATCCCGCAGAGGTGCTGATGACAGATATGTTGCAGGCGCCAGTTGCTTTTACCATGTCATGGGTGTAATTGGCCTTGTTGATTGCAATAGATATCCGATTTGGATCTGATGCTACCTGAATCGCAGTGTTAATGATGCAGCCATTCATCTTGTCTCCCTGCCTTGCGGTACAGACAAAAAGTCCGTAAGACAGCTTGTACATTGCTTTGGTGTTGAGTTCGGTAGTACTCATAGGCGTGCTCTCCTTTCTTGAAGATGCGCTTAAATCATGGGAAATAGTTGCTGTATCTGTATTATTTTCACCTGATGCCTGGCGTTTCAAACATGAGTTGCTCTGCAAAACAAATACGTTTCCACTTTTTTGGTAATTTTAAAGCATACGTGTATATTGCACATATGCTTTAAACAAACAATCATATTAAATTTCTTTTACCCACAGTCCATGGAGATTGCAGTATTCATAAACTGCTATTGCCTTCTCGCCAGCTGGGAGTATGAATTCTGCGGCCGGTTTCTCGGAAGGCTTAAGGTATTTGATCTGAGCACCGCTTGTTGTCTCTAGTGCAATAAACTGAATGTAGTGGTTGTCCATCATAGGATGCTCCACTTCGCCGATCTGAACCTTAACAGTGTTTCCCTCTACTGTTACTGCAGGAACGTGTTTTTCTACTGCGCCATCAACAGCTCCAGGAACAAGTTCCTTCATAGGCTCTCCGCAGCACACAACTGGCACACCTGAATCATTAAGCTTAGTGATTATGTTTCCGCAAGTTTCACATCTGTAGAATTTCATGTTGTAACCCTCCTTATGCATTTTTATACTTACTATTGTATCTGATTATTTTCTCAAAGTCATCCTTTCCGTGCTTACAAATAGGACAAATGAAATCGTCTGGAAGTTCTTAATACATATCATGCAAGAAATACAGATAGTAATTATCATACATAATCACATGTCCGGTGAGGCGATCCGCATACTGGTCAAACAGATCCTTATTGACTATCAGGATTCCATCTTCTGCGTTCTCCCAGGCGTCTATGCCGCCCTTAACTAAGTGCCAGTCGCATTCATATTCGGCGTAGGGCAAAATATCGTAAAACATATCTGTGCGAACTTCGTTTTGGTCAAGCCGGTAAATGTCCATCATGTATACATAGCTGCCTCTGTATTCATCTCCAAACTTTTCATTTATGGTCTTAAGGTCTCCCCAGAATTCAAGGCCTGGTCCTCCTCCAAAACCTGCACGATCATAGAAGCTTAGTCTGTAAATGCAGTTAGCAGCCATAGCAACTACAAATGCAACTGCAAGGACACTTGCGATCACTCTGATAAACACATTGGACGATGCCAGGGCGCGGATTCCTATTGAGATATACAGTGCAAAAAGAACTGCTGCCAGTATGCATGAGGAATAAATATACCACTCATTGCAGGCACCAGCCCATGAATAAAAGAATATTGGTACCCAGAACCATATCCATAGAATGGCGAATTCCTTAAGGTCGCTTATTATGGCGCGAAGTAGCTCTTTTCCCGATTTGAGCCTTAACAAAAGCGCCACAATGTAGAATAACAACGCATAAATAAGGAGTCTGAACGTAAGGATAGTTGGCATCCACTGAAAATAACCAAGAGATCCTCCAACGATTTTATCCTCTGCTTCACCAAAGAACATTGCGTAGAAAAAGTTGGTTCCATCGAACCTGAATCTCAAGGCTGCCCATGGAAGAACAACCAAAGTAGCTGCGGCCACTGAACAAAGTATGTTTTTAACCCGCTTTTCTTTTGCCAAAAAAGGAATGCAGCAGAGAGCTGAAAGCACTATGGTTGTGGCGTTAAAGCCTTTGGATAAAAATGCTAGGCCCGCAAACACTCCCATGGGGATAAGGTACTTAGTATCTTTCCTCGCCTTGATCATCAGCAGGATCCCAGCCAGCATGAACAGGGTGTACACCGAATCAAAGTTTCCAGCTCTGAACATGTGATTGTCGTAGAGATAATCCATTGACAGGAATGCGCCAAGGAACAGGGTTACTGATGCAAGGGCCAGATCTGCATCCGCAAAACGGCTCTTATTGGTTCTGTATATGAATATACCAAGCATGACGCATGTGATAACAGCAGCGATGGCTGAAGGGAGCTTGAAGCTGTTAAAAGAGACGCCAAACAGCGCAAAGAAAATATTGGTAAGCCAGTAATACAGCGGTGGCTTGGAATTCATGTAATCAATCTCCCAGGAGTAAGTGTGGGCAATCCAGGCCTTCCTTGCGAACATCTCGTAGGCTTCTGCCGCATGCTTGCCTTCGTCAAGGTCCATTATTCCAAACTGGCCCAGGTTGTAGAACAGGCGGGCAAGAATAAGAGCCGAGAACAGGGCTATCAGGATAATGTTTATGAATTTATAAGCTCTTTTCATTAGTTAAATTCCTCTTGATAATTAGTCTTATTAAACGTTGGTATTTTACCATATTCTTGGGCTTTTTCCAATTACGCAGGCGGAGTATCCCTGACTTATTTATAAGGGTGGTCCGGTACCCCGTTTCTCATTTAGTGGATTTATGTTATAATGCATTGTTACTCAATAGATTTTGCGGTTTTTTTAAGATGATCAAGAAGATTTTTGATAAATTAAGAGATAAAGAACAATTAAAAGAGCTGTTCTGGTACGGAATATCAGGAGTCACCACCACACTTGTTAACGTGGGACTGTTCTACGTTCTGCAGAAGGCAGGCATGAACTATAACCTAGCTAACCTGATCGCCATAATAAGTGCCAAGCTCTATGCATTTGTAACTAACAAGCTGCTAGTATTCAGGACTCACACACCGAGCTTTAAGGAATTCTTTGTTGAGTTCTTCAAGTTCTTTGTAGCAAGGGGATTTACAGGCGTTGTGGACTTTGTGGGCGTTTGGTTTATGGTCAGCGTCTGCGGCATCGACAGGATGATCTCCAAGTACGTTATCCAGGTAGTTGTCATTGTGCTCAACTACGTTCTTGGCAAGAAGTTTGTGTTTATTAAAGAAAAAGAGGAAGAAACAAAATGAAATCAGTATCAATTGTTGTACCTGTTTACAATGAAGAGGGTAATGTTAGGGAATTGCATCAGGAGATCAAGGATGTCTGCGTAGCAGAAGGGTATGACTACGAGATCATATTTATCAATGATGGTTCCGCTGATAAGACCGGCGAGATCTGCAGGACTTTAAAGCCCCTTAAGTATATCGAGATGCGCAGGAACTTTGGCCAGACTGCTGCCATGGACGCTGGTATCCACGCAGCTACCAAAAACTACATCATCACCATGGACGGCGACAGACAGAACGACCCTGCTGATATACCAAAGCTCATTGAGTATCTTGAGGCTGGTGGCTACGATGTGGTTTCTGGCTGGCGCAAGAACAGGAAGGATACTCCTGCAAAAAAGATTGTTTCCCGCGGCGCAAATCTGTTGCGTAAGATCATTGTGAAAGACCACATCCACGACAGCGGATGCTCCCTTAAGATATATAAGCGCGAGTGCTTTGAAGGTCTTACCCTTTACGGCGAGCAGCACAGATTTATCCCTGCTCTTTTAGAGATCAGAGGTTTCAAGGTTGGCGAGATGGTTGTTAATCACCGCCCTCGTACAGCTGGTGTTACCAAGTACAACTGGAAGCGTACTGTTAAGGGCTTTGTTGACATGGTTTCTGTATGGTTCTGGAACCACTACGCATCAAGACCACTGCACCTTCTTGGCGGCATTGGGATCATCTTCTTTATTCTGGGCCTTGCAAATGGCATCTGGTCCATTGTTATGTTCGCCCAGGGACTTGATATGTCCGACAATCTTATGGCACCACTGCTTACTGTATTCTTTATTGTTCTGGGAATTATGATGTTTATCTTCGGACTTATGAGTGAGATCCTGATGAAGATTTACTTTAATACAGGAGATGTTGGGTACAAGAAAGCGTACTCTATTAAAGAAATCAAGGATATTGAGTGAAACAGAAACAGGCGAAAACCTTGCGGTTTTCGCCTGTTTAACAAGCCACGGGGACGGTTCTTTTGGCTGGTTTAGTTTTTCAAAACCAGCCAAAAGAACCGTCCCCGTGGCTTGTTTTTATTTTCTATAGTAAGCTACAATTTTCTTTACTGCCGTTATTACAGACTCAACATCCTCGTCAGTCATCATAGGATACAGAGGGATGCTCATGATGCCTTCATAGATGGCTTCTGCGTTGGGACAAAGACCTTTTTTGTAGCCACGCTCCTGATAGAACGGGAAGTAGTAAACAGGTACGTAGTGAACCTGGCACTGAACATTCTCAGCGCTCATTGCGTCGAAGAACTCGCGCCTTGTGCAGGAGAGTCTGTCCTTGTTAAGGCGAATGATGTAAAGATGCCTTGTTGTATCGGACTCAGGGATTTCTTTTTGCAGGATGATCTCTGGAACATCCTTGAAGGCTTCGTTGTAGCGGTTTACGATTTCCTTACGTCTGTCGGAGAACTGCTTGAGCTTACTAAGCTGGCTGGTAAGGAGCGCCGCCTGAAAGTCGGTCATACGGTAGTTAAAGCCAAGAGTCTGCATCTCATATACCCATGGTCCCTCAGGATCCTTGTCAACAAACCTCTCAACGTCGTGCTCAATACCGTGCTGACTTGCAAGGTGGAGCTTGCGGTAAAGCTCAGGGTCATTGGTTGTGATGGCTCCGCCTTCACCGGAAGTTATGGTCTTAACTGGGTGGAAGCTAAAGCATGTCATGTCTCCAAGGGAGCCTTCAGGCTTGCCATTATACTTGGTTCCAATGGCATGGGCTGCATCAATGATAAGAGTAAGACCGTGCTTGTCACAGATCTCTCTGATCCTGTCATGTTCAACTGCCTGACCTGTAAAGTCTACTGCTACGACAGCTTTAGTCTTAGGAGTGATATGAGCCTCGATCGAATCTGGATCTATGTTGTAAGTCTCAGGGTTAACATCTGCAAAAACCGGTGTCGCGCCAACATATACAGCACAGTTTGCAGAAGCAGCGAAAGTAAGTGGGGTTGTTATGACCTCATCACCAGGGCCAAGGCCTGCTGCTATTGCTGCGCAGTGAAGAGCCGCTGTTCCGTTGCATACAGATACTGCGTACTTAGCTCCTGTAACCTCTGCAATCTTATTCTCCAGTGCTGCTACTCTTGGGCCGCATGTAATGTATGGACCAGTAAGAGCATCTGCTACAGCCTTCACATCATCATCACCGATCCACTGACGGCCGTAGTATATCTTTTCACTTCTAACGGGAGTTCCCCCGTGTATTGCTAATTTTTCCATTGTGTTCCTCGTTCTGAAAGTGCTTGTTTATGGTTCCTTTGTAGTAAATACTAGCACTATTTATAATACCATTTCCTGTCAAGTTTTTCGCCTTTTAAAACAAAACACAGGGACGGTTCTACTGTCTTATTTTACGTTTATCACTTCGCCCTCTTTTGCCAGGTGCATCTCTTCTGATGAACAGTCGTATTTGTCATGAATCTCTTTTTCCATTTCATCAAGAAATGAATCTGTGTGGCCTGGAGCGTGGTGGACCAGGATAGTTTGTTTTATTTTGCCCGCGAGCCTCAGCTCATTAGCTTTCTCGGCAGTGGAGTGGCCAAAGGTTTTACACTTTTGGTATTCCTCGGCTGTGTACTGGGCGTCGTAAAGCAGAAGGTCTGCATTTTGGGAGAATGCGGTAAGGGCATCCAGCGGAGAGCTCATCATCTGAGTGACCAGATCTTTTGATGCTGAATCCTTTGCTGATGCCGTTGCAGCTTCGATTGCTACTATGTCCTTACGATCATCCGGAAGTTCTTCATGCTCAAAATCAGAAGCGTAAACGACGCTTGTTCCCTGGCATTCAAGCTTGTATATTGTTGAACCACCTGGGTGATTGGATGGAACTGCAGTTACAGTTACATCTCCAATTTGGAAAGGAGCAGCGTTTTCTTTTACATCCACATAATTTATGTGGGCGGCAAATACATCAAGGCCTACAGGCCACAGTGGACGCTTAAGGTAAGTATCAAGCTGCTGCCTTATTGTGAGCTGTTCGTGAGTTGCTCCGTAGATCGATAGCTCTTTTGCCCCCAAAGGACCCAGGAACATGGGGAGCCCAAGTATGTGGTCGATGTGTGAATGGGATATCAGGACTGAAATGCGCCTGTCACCAAGATCTGGCAGGTTCAGGATGCCAGTGCCTGCGTCGATGATTATGGCCTCTTTGTCGGTCATGTATAAATAGCTGCTGGTTGCGCCTCCGTACTTTGTAAAGGCAGGTCCGGAGATAGGCATTGAGCCGCGGCAGCCAAGGACATGCAGTGTTATATTCTGAGAGTTTGTCATGTTTTCTTTTGACATTATTTACCTCGTGATCTTGTATCAGGAACGTTTTGCTGACTTTATACAATATATTTTAATATGTATTTGTGATGTTCTCCATTATTTCTTTTGCAAGAAGTTGTACAAAAAATAATTTCACATTAATCAAAAAAAGGAATATAATATATTCCAATAGTTCACATTAATTTCTTAAAGGGAGGAAATAGTGATGGCAGCTAAGGTTACAACCAAGATTGAGCTTCAGTTTGGTGACAAGGCAGTTAGCGAGGACGAGCTCGTTAGCAAGGCCAAGAAGGCATATGGTGGAAAGGATATCAAGAACCTTGACATCTATGTTAAGCCAGAAGAAGGCAAGGCTTACTATGTTGTTAACAACGACGTTACTGGAAGCTTTGATCTTTAATTAGAAACTGATGGAAGGCTCCGCGGATTGCGGGGTCTTTTTTTGTGCACGCATCGTGGCTTTTGCGGCGATGGCGACGAAGAAGCTCACACAGCGGCTTTTGCAGCGATGGCGACGTAGAGGCTCACACAGCGGCTTTTGCGGCGATGGCGCAGACTGCTGCCAGGATCACAGCGATGATGGCAAAGATGCGCATCCACTTGTAGGTCTCAGCCTCTTCCTCGTTGTCCTTGTTGAGGGTTCCTATGGTGAATATTACGACTCCCGCAATGAAGATAAGGGCAGCCAGGATTGCAAGCATTTTATTCATAAAGTAAAGTCTCCAAATATACTAGTAGGTGACGCTGTTGCTGTGCCTGTGGTGTAGGCCTTGATGAGGGCCTTGGCAAGGTCGGAGGAATTGGCGGATGAAGCTGTATTGCCTGAAGCAGTAGCTGCTTCATTTATGATTTGCGTCAGTGCGGATGCATTGCCTGAGTTTGTGACTCCAGAGGAAAGTGCATTAGCCAGCAGCGAGTTAGTGTTGAGGTCTGACAGCGATACACCGTCAAATGCAGATGTGGCGCTGCTGTTACTGCTGTTATCCGAGCCGTTGTCTTCCTTGAACAGGGAGTCCTGGATGAGGTTTGCAGAAAAGTACTGGGACTTGGACAGGTCCTGAAGGGCCTCTGTGCTGAGGATTCCTTGGTAAGCGTCCTTGTTGGTATTGGTGCTGCTTG
The DNA here is from genome assembly GCA_947167765.1 of uncultured Butyrivibrio sp. GTDB lineage: Bacteria > Bacillota > Clostridia > Lachnospirales > Lachnospiraceae > Butyrivibrio. Next base: position 17,263 of record CAMVJI010000012.1, read on the forward strand.
TAGCTGCGACCTGGTTAGCAAGAGACTTGTTGGCTGAGGTAGCTGAAATCTGATTAGCAAGGGATTTATTGGCTGAGGCAGTTGCTGTATCTGCAGCTGTTGTAGCCTTGGCACTATCCTGGATTCCACCGATGGATCCAGCTGATCCGGCCTTCCGTATCTCCTCAAAGGCTCCGTTAACCTGTTCAAATGTATTATCAATTGCACTTACAGCCTGCTTGATCTGAGTCTCCACAGTGTCCTGGACCTGACTACCAATATCAGGAATTGTGACCTGATCCTGCATCCTACTCTCTATATTCTGCTGGATTGCAGTAGATAGCTCAGTAGAAAACTGTGTCCTATCAGCAATCTCCTGCTGGGCACGCTGCGCAGCGCTGCTGATCTCCGATATTGAATTGAGGTATTTGTTGACAGCACTTGTCAGCTTGGAGATATCAAATGACATGTATTGTTACCCCGGCTCTATGGAATGTTGCGCTTATCTGTAATGATAATAACACAAGATATATGGTTTCACTCACTGATATTATACTATATTTTTGGTTTTAGTGTTCTAGAATTCGGTATTCGTGGGTGATTTTTACAACATTCGTTAAAGAGGTACCACTGATACAGTTGCATCAAGTATACCTTTTTTAACAAATTGCAATTATCACCCAATAATAACCTCAATCTATGATGTCATAACAATTTCTACGTTTCGTTCCCATCAAGCTTGGGTGAATATTAACACTTATATCAAAGAGGTATATTTCAGCCCCTCCCTTCTGTTGTACCTCTTTTCAAATCTTCAGTGTTTTCACCCTCTGATCCAGGCCATAGGCTATGCCAATCAGTGAAAAACTGCCCTAAATCTCTATGTTTAACGCCAGTTTGGGCAAATAAACAATTATTTGGAAAGAGGTACAAATACACAGCCGCAACAGAGTAGTACCACTTTCCTCTAGCACCACATTTTCACCCAATAATACATTCAAAATTCTTCCTTTTTTCATAAAGGGTCACCGTTTCCTGAAGTCTTCCCATATGTTACAATTTCCCTATGGATACTAATTTTTCAATCGACAACTTAAGGCGCAAGTTCCGCTACAACATAAGGCAGCTTATGGACTTTGAGATGGAAGAGTCTGTCAGACAGCAGAAATACCACACTTCCATGATCCTGTTTGTGGGCTTTATTCTCTATTCCATCATAACTATTATCCCCTGCGTAAAAAGTGGCTATCCACATGGAATCGTCACCAACATCGCCATCATCATACTCTTTTTGTTGGCGATACTGCTGCTGAACCTGTACCACAACCATGTGACCGCCATTATCCTGGGGGCTTACGAGCTGTGTCTTATCCTGTTTTTCCACTTCATAATGGAGGTAGACTGGACCATCGGAATGGACGCCTTCTGGCTTTTCATACTGACCATGCCCTTTATCACCGACTACATGGCCGGCGTTGTGTATGGCACAATCGCAGCCTGCAGCGGTCTGATCCTGAGCTTTCTCTGTTTTCACACCAAGATGCTGAATTACCTGCAGCCCTACGGCAGCAACATGGTCCAGTGGTTCACCATCATCTATATTGTTATGATGATGGCCGCAGCTGTCATTGAATACGAGCTTACAGCTTATCAGATCGATAAAAAAGCTTCCGATGAAAAGATCTCTTTTTACCAGAAAGAGCGCACCCAGAGGCTCCAGCGTCTTCTTGAGATCTACGAGACCAACGAGCAGACCATCAGGAAATACAAGCATGACGTCAAGCACTTCAACCGCGTACTGGCAAGTTTTATCCAAAATCAGGAATACGAAAATGCAGCTAATTACCTCAGGGAATTTGATTCCATGTTAGAAACCGTTACAGCTGTCAGCTTTTGCGACAACAAGGTAGTTAACGAGCTTCTTTCAATTTATGCAAACCGCTGCCAGAAGATGGGATTTAAGCCCCGTTTCAAGGTGACAATTCCGGAGCGCTTCCCAATAGAAGATACCGACCTTACAAGCCTTGTGGCCAACGCCCTTGAAAACGCCTGCGAGGCCCAGCATCTTATCGATGAGGAAAAAAGATCTCTTCAGTTTGAACTCTCCTACGACGGCAGGAAGCTTAAGCTCTTTACCAAGAACCCCTGCGCCGTAGAGACTACCTTTAATGATAATGGCCTTCCCGTCAGCACCAGAGAAGTCCAGAGCGGTGTCGGAACCGCCCAGATCAAGGCAATTGCAGAAAAGTACGGCGGCGTTGCAAGCTTTGAGCAACACGATGGTATCTTCACGGTGAAGGCCGTCATGACCTGCATGTGAGCAAGACACGGGGGTGGACCATGGGGACGGGGTTAGTGGTTCATTGGGAGTCATCCCAATGAACCACTAACCCCGTCCCCATGGTCCACCCCGTGTCTTGTCAGCCTCCGCGTCGCGAAAAAGAGCACCTTAGCTTTCACGCGCTAAGATGCTCTTGAATTTTGTCCTTAATTCTATTTTCCACCATACTGGCGATCTCTTTTGTCTTCATTCCCTTGTACTCATCGTAGTAGATGGGATCAAGGTAGTAAACATAGGTGGTAACTGGTCCCTTGTGAGGGCTGTTGTAAACCTTGTAGGAATCCACAAGCGCCACTGGAACGATGGGCGCCTTGGCCATCTGAGCGGCCTTAAAGCTTCCTGCTTTGAAGGATTCAACGATATTTCTGTTGTTCTCCTTGTATCCCCCTTCCGGAAAAAGGATGAACTTTCTGCCCTGCTCCTGTATCTCTTTTGCCATCTCCTGGAAAACCCTGATGGCGCCTCTGGCATCCGTAAGTCCAAAGGACTTGCCATCAACCAGCATCAAAAACTCTGCAACCAAAATGATGTGGGCCTTGGCCTCATCCATGATGAAGGAACATGGTTCGTCGTGGACACTTAAAATTCCTGGTACGTCGTACTTGCCCTGATGGTTTGGATACATGATGTATCCGCCCTCCTTGGGGAGTTTCTCCTGGCCATAGGCGATAGTCTTGTAGCCCATGGACTTGTTCATCTTGTAAACCATCTGCCTGGCGATGTCGTAGCGCTCCCTTAAGCTGTGCCTCTCAGGATGCCGCATCCAGATCCTGGTCAGAACCACGTAGTAGATGATCCTATGTAGATTTATGAGAATCGTGCGAATGTAATTGCTCATCAACTAAGTCTTTCTAAACTGAAAAATGTATAACAACGAGGGATTATATCACATTTTCCATCGACATTTCAATGCCGCGAAAACCCACATAAGTCATAGCTTTTACAACTTTTCAACCAGGGACTTAAAGCCATACTCCATGAAAAGCTCCTTGGCCTTATTGCTGTCAAACTTAAGCTCGTAGGCCTGAAGGTCCTGCGGCATCGGGAAATCCCTTCTGATCTGTGCCAGCTCTTTTGACAAAAAAGCCATATCCCTGTATTCCACCAGTGGTTTCATGGGGCTTCGCGTGATCCCAAGCTCCTCCTTCCAGCTACCTGCCAGGGCCTTAAGCGCCTTGTCATCTCCCGCTGCGTCGATGGCTGTGTAGATACCCTCAACTGTGCCATATTTGGCCAAAAGAGGTATCGCAGCGCTGCTAACTCCCTTGACTCCGGGAATGTTGTCGCTGGTATCGCCCTGAATGCCCTTAAGATCAGGAATCTGCTCCGGGCGAACGCCGTACTCCTTAAGACAAAGGTCCGGAGTTACTTCAAAGGCCTTGTCCGGAAGAGGCGATAGGTTCTTGTTCCAGCCGTACTCAGCGCCGTACTTGTTCTGAAGCTCCTCAGCGGTCTCCTGCTTGGTCTGGATGAGCCACACCCTTGTGTAGTCGGAGACCAGCTGCAGATAATCGTGGTCCTTGGTGATGATATAGGACGGGATCTCTTTTTCAAAGCGCGTAGCGACACTGCCCACAATGTCGTCGGCCTCAAAACTGTTGTCATACATCACAACAAAGCCCAGCTCCTTAAGGAGGTTCTCCATGTTCTCAAACTGCTCCTTTAGTGGCTCTGGTGTATCGCCACGGTTACCCTTGTAGTCAGGAAACTTCTCCCTGCGGAAGGTGTCCCTGGTCTGGTCAAAGGCAAACATCATGTGGGTAGGCTTTTGCTCCGCCATGATCTTGAGGATCGTTCTCATCATGCTGTACATGGCGTTGGTGTACCTGCCCTTGTCGTCGTGCATTATCTGGCTATATAACGTTTTCTTTTTTTCTGGATCTTTTTCGAACAAAAGAGCTTTAGGCAGATTTCCATAGTAGGCTGTGACCAGCATGGAGCTGCCGTCTATAAGAATGAATTTATCTGACATGTATCCCCCAGGAGGCAAGTGCTGTAAATCTCAAAAACACCGCCTTTTAGATTGAATTTTACTCTGAAATTTTACCATTTTAGCGGCATTTATGCAAAATCTGGTTGTGTTCTAAAATTTACAATAAATTTATTATTTCGATAGGTAATTGTCTGAATATTTAATTTATTCTTTATAAACGCTTAAACTGAACAAGCTATAATTAATCTATGAATAACCGAATATTTATATAGTAAATATCATTATAGGAGGCGACATAATTATGAAGAAAGGTTTTTCAGTCAGACTTAAGATCTTAGCATTTACCGTGATTCCAGCTGTGGTTATTACGATAGCTCTTTTGATCACAGGGATCAGATTCATGAAAACCGGTATGGAGGAAGAGGTATTAAAGGGGCTTATGTCCTCAGCCTACACCTACAAGGATATTGGTATGAATGTCACATCTCGTGAAGCCGGCGACAACGAGCTTGAGTCAAACCTGAAAAAAGATACAGGCTACGACTTCACATGGTTTGAGGGTGACACCCGTAAGAATTCATCTCTTGGCAGCTCTGTGATCGGTACAAAAGCCGCTGATGCAGTAATAAAGGCTGTTATCAACGGCGGAAACTCTTTCTCGTCCACCAATACCCAGGTTGCCGGAAAAGCCTATTTTGTTGCATATGTCCCAGTTAAGGACGAAAGCGGAAAAACTGTGGCCATGGCATTTACCGGCGTTTCAAGAGAAGCCGTAAACGCCCAGGTGGGAAAGTCTGTAACCTTCATGGTTGTGATCGCAGTGATCGTACTGGTACTTTCCATTCTTGTGGCTGTATATCTTTCAACAGGCATGACCAAGGCCATCGAAGAGATCAACAAGAGTGTTGAACATCTGGCTAACGGCGAATTCATCAGGGCAAAAAAATTCCTGGACAGAAACGACGAACTTGGCTTGACCCTACGAAATACCAATGGACTTATCGATACTCTTGAAGAGATTGTTACAAATATCAGGCAATCTGCCCAGTCAGTTAATTCCTCATCAGCAGAGCTCTCTGACATGGCAGACCAGATTTCCCACACAGCTGAGGACGTTTCAAACGCAGTTCAGGAGATAGCATCCGGAGCAACCCAGCAGGCTGACGAGATCCAGAATGCAGCAAATAATGTTGGCAGGATCGGAGATGCCGTTGGAAACGTACAGACATCTACAGGAGAACTGGACCAGCTGGCAAGCAAGATGAAAGAAGCATCTGAAGTATCCAGCACATCCCTTGCTTCCCTGAAAGACTCCTCATCAGAGATGACAGCCAAGATCGACGAGATTTCAACCACCATCCAGAGAACCCAGGACGCTGTTAACAGCATATCTTCCAAGGTTGAAGGCATCACATCAATCGCAACCCAGACAAACCTTCTGTCCCTTAACGCTTCCATCGAGGCTGCAAGAGCCGGCGAAGCAGGAAAAGGCTTTGCAGTTGTTGCAGGTGAGATTGGAAACCTTGCAGAAAGCTCAAGAGTTATGGCCGATGAGATCAAGAAAGAAATGGAAGTTCTCCTTGAAGAAGCTCGCGCAGCAGTTAGCGCTGCAGATGATGTTCGTCAGGGCAATCTTGATCAGCAGCAGGCCCTTGAAGGAACCATCTCTTCCATCAACGGAATGCTGGGCGACATCAACTCCACAGTTGGCGGCGTAAAGACCATCAGCGACGGCGCTGACCAGTGCGAGACCAGCAAGAACGCCGTTGTTGACACCATGAGCGCACTTTCAGCAATCTCCGAAGAGAACGCTGCTTCCTCCCAGGAAACTGGCGCTTCCATGCAGGAACTTTCCGCAACAGTTACAACTCTGGCTGGCAATGCAAACGACCTAAAAGGCGTGGCAGAGCAGCTTGAAAGAGATTTGGCGTTCTTCAAATAACGCGAGACACGGTGACAAGCCACGGGGACGGTTCTACTGACAAGACACGGGGACGGTTCTACTGTCTCATTGCACGCAATGAGACAGTAGAACCGTCCCCGTGTCTTGTCAGTAGAACCGTCCCCGTGGCTTGTAGGAACTTTCCACAATTGTGCATAGAACTTACTTAATAACTACTGCTCCAACTACTTGAACCCCATAGTTGTTACACAGCTCAATTTCTCTGGCAATGTCCTCGTAGAGTGACTTTCCTATCTTCTCAAAAAGAATGACGCCGTCTGAGGTAACTATCTCATCGATCACTGATGGATCTGTAAGCATGCTGCCACCTGCGATCACCGATATTTCTTTTCCCTCAAACATACCACTCATCTTATTTCTGTTTGAAGTGATGACCTCATCATCACTTGAGCTTACAAGGTAAATCTTTTTTGCCTTTGCCCGCTGAGCACATGCAGCTATTCCGCTGTAGATCAGTGCTGTGCTTGTATCAGAAGATGAACTGATACTGCCGATGATAGGAAGCCTGAATGCTACGCGAAGGTCGTCCTCGGTCTTGAGGACAGGAGTTAAGATGTATTTAAGTGCAAGGATAACTGCAACAATGAAAAGACCTGCAAAAGTTCCAACTGCCGCATACTTGATAAAGCTCTTTGCATCTGCATTTTTTGCATTAGTGGTAGTCGTATTTTCTTCATTCTCTGCGTTCTCTGCAATATCAGCTACTACTGCACTAGCAAGTTCTGAATCAGATGCAAAAAGGGCTCTATAGTACGCCTTCTGATCGGTGGTGAACGCACTTCCTGCTGTCAATGCATCCTCAGTGGCCTTAATAAGCTCTACCTGTGCTTCTGGAGACAATGAATCTACTTGATCATTGAGTTCTAAAGTCTTCTTGTATGCAGCAAAAGCAAGATCAGCGTCAGACTTTTCTTTTACCGACAATTTCATAGCAAGTGCTACAGCATCCTGCTCTGAAACATTCTGTAATAGAGCCGGTTCCTCAGAATCATCCACTTCAACAACGCTTCTTGATACAAGATACAACGCCCCCAGAAGGCATCCAACAACCATTCCAGCCAACAGAAGTTTCCATTTCTTTAAAATATCAACTGCAAGATTTTTTAAATCTATTTCCAAGTTATCTCTATAATCAGTCATATAGTCTCCTTTTTGCATCCAATAACTTAGAATATTCTACCCCAATTTCATGCAGAGAGTATCTCTTTTAAGCTGACACAAAGATGTTTGTATAGCATTTGATGCCATTTTGCAATTACACCATTACTACTGTTCCAAGAATCTTTATTCCATAGTTTTTGCAAAGCTCTATTTCTTTCGCAATATCGTCATATAGTGAGCTTCCAATCTTTTCAAAAAGTACCACAGCGTTAGAATCAGTTACTTTTTCAACAGTTCCTGCATCTACTAATACATTACCCCCTAAAGTAACAGATAACTCCTTATCTTCAAGAAGTTGTGATAACTGTAATTTCTTTGTTTCTGCGTCAGTCCCCTCGTATGCGCCTATAAAGCATATTTTATCTGACTCTTCTTTTTTTGACCTTGCCTCAATTGAGTACGACAGCAGTGACATATCCTCATTCTTTCCAGTTTTGATGCATCCTATAACAGGAAGTCCAAACGCTGTCCTGATGTCATCCTCTGTTTTCAAAACTGGGGTCATAATGTACTTAAGCGCAATTACCATTGCATATATAAATGCCAGGCCTATTCCACCCAGGATCATGTACTTAACGATTCCCTGAAGTGAAATATCTTTATTCATCTCATCTCTGACTATTCCATAATCTACAGCATCGTTTCCAACAAGTTCGTCATAATATTTCTTTTGACTTGGGCTTAGCGCTGATGGTACAGCTATCATGGTTTTGTTCAAAGAATCAAGCCTATTGATCAACTCCTGCTTTCTTGCTCTTATGTTATCATTATAGGCAGTTTCATAAGTCGTACTAACTTCTACAATATTATGCGGAATGTATGCCTTAACGCTATCACTCTTTTCCATGAGTTTACCTGCCAGGGTTTCAATTATTTTTTTTGCGTCCTGCTCAGTCGATGCATTTGCCTTTAGCACGAGCATGCTCATTCCTGCTTTTTCCATGGAATACAGCTCCTTGGCAAATTCCTTGTTGATAACAGAATCAACTGAGCTTGAAATTGCATGAGCAACATCATCTTCATAGAGCATACTTTGATAAAGCGCAATTATATTATCAGCTACGCTTGGTCCACTTATATAAATATTCTCTTCATCGTAGTCACTGATCAGATACAATTTCCTGGCAGTAGGTGTCAAATTGGTATCAATTGACATGAGCACCGAATTGTTCTGATAAGCCTTAACTTCATCATAAATCTTTTTATAGTCAAGATATACTGACGCTGCACTTCTTGCTTCCATGATCTCTTTATCAGTAAGTGTCTCTTCAAGCTCAGCCATACCTGCTTTTTCTTCCTCAGATACTGAAAATTTTGAAAAATATCCATAACACCCACCAAGAATTGCACCTATCAGCACCAGGCATATGATCAAACGCCAATTACTAATTATCTTTTTTAAAAGGTCTTTTAAATCTATCTCAATATTATCCCTGTAATCGCCCATTATGCGCTCCTTTGCAAATCATAGTTTCAAAAACTATATATCAATAAATAATATCATTATATAGCTGATACAACAAGAGAAATATAGCTTCTGAAGCCACATAAAAGCAATAAGTGCTAGTTACAATACTATGTGGAAGTACAACAATCTGTTAACACTCAGGAGTATAGTACAATGAACAATTCAATCGATAATGAACTAGTAAATTGTATGTCCAGGGATTTTGCTATCAGACTATCCAAACTTAGGATGCAAAAGGGCGTATCAGCCCGAGACATGAGTCTTTCTATCGGACAAAATCCTGGCTATATCAATGGCATCGAAAATGGTAAATCAATGCCCTCAATGACAACTTTCTTTTTTATCTGTGAATATCTGGAAATCTCACCTGCTGAATTCTTTAGTACAGAACAGAATAACCCGCAAATGGTTAAGAGAATAATGAATTATCTTCAAAGACTTGATGATAAGAAGCTTGGACATATATGTGATCTACTGAATGATTTTAGTAAATGAGCCTCACAATGACACGGGTAAGCCACGGGGATGGTTCTGTTGGCATAAGCCACGGGGACGGTTCTTTTGGCTGGTTTTGAAAATCAAAACCAGCCAAAAGAACCGTCCCCATGGCTTCAAGAACCGTCCCCATGGCTTCACCGAAAAAATGAGCGGAGACAAAAACTTTGTCTCCGCTTATATTTTCAGTCGAATATATCTTCCCCGAATCTAACCCTGGCGTGGGCCTTGATAGCCTCTACGCACTTCTCAAATCCCAGCTTGCTACTATCAAGGCACAGGTCGTAGTTCATGGCATCTGTCCACTTCTGCCCTGTGTGGTGCTCGTAGTAAGACGCCCTGTACTTGTCTTCCCTTGCCATGAACTTCTCAAGTTCATCCTTAGGAAGGCTCTTTACCTTGGCTGCCTGCTCCACAAGGAAATCATGCGGCGCATGAACGAATACGCTAAGGACATTGTCATAGTCCTTAAGCACAAAGTCCGCAGCTCTTCCCACGATAACGCAGCTTGTGGTCTCAGCAAGCTTTTTTATGGACTTGGCCTGGAACGCAAACAGGTTGTCCTCGGAAGTAAATTCCTTACTGCTTGGCCCTATTATCTCGCCGGTATATACTCTCACAGGCACCTTAAAGAACCCGTTATTTCTCATCTTTTCATCAGTCTCAAGAAAGAGGCTCTCGTTGATGCCGCTCTCCTCAGACGCAAGCTTGATAAGCTCGTGGTCGTAGTAGTGGATGCCAAGGTCGTTGGCCAGCATCTCTCCTACAGTCCTTCCGCCACTTCCGTACTGCCTTGCAATTGTGATGACTATGTTACGCTTCATATGCGCCTCCATTTTGTCTATGACATGTGAAAAAACATATTTCTGCCGGGATTATTCACCCAGATAAGCCTTGCGAATTGCTTCATCATTAAGTAGCTCTTTTGCATCGCCTTCCTTGGCAATAGAACCGGTCTCAAGTACGTATGCTCTGTTGGCGATGGAAAGGGCCTTCTTGGCGTTCTGTTCAACCAGAAGTACTGTCACTCCGTCCTTGTTGACATCCTCTATGATGCTGAATATCTCGTTAACAAAGATCGGTGAAAGTCCCATGGATGGCTCATCCATCAGGATCAGGTCAGGATGTGACATCAGGGCTCTTCCCATGGCAAGCATCTGCTGCTCACCACCTGAGAGCGTTCCAGCCAGCTGGTTCTTACGCTCTTCAAGCCTCGGGAAACGCTTGTAGATATTGGCAAGAGTAGCCTCCATCTCCGCCTTGTCGTTTCTTGTGTAAGCCCCCATCTTAAGGTTCTGGAGAACGGTCATCTCGGCGAAAACGCGCCTTCCCTCAGGCACCTGGGCCATTCCAAAGGTCACGATCTGATGACTTGGAACCTTGGTAAGCTCATGCCCTTTGTAATTGATGCTTCCGCCGTCAGCGTTTATAAGACCTGACAGAGTGTGCAGGGTCGTGGTCTTTCCCGCGCCGTTAGCACCTATAAGGGCCACGATCTCTCCTTTGTCTACGTGAAAAGAGATTCCTTTAAGGGCCTTGATAACGCCGTAATATACAGTTAAGTCTTTAACTTCTAATATTGAACTCATAGTTACTCTCCAAGATATGCTGTTATAACTTCAGGATTTGCGAGCACTTCTTTTGTCTCGCCCTGGCACAGTACACGGCCAAAGTTTAAAACTGTGAGCTTTTCGCAGATTCCGGAAACCAGCTTCATATCGTGCTCGATAAGAAGGATCGTCATGTCAAACTCCCTGCGGACCAGGGCTATGGTGTCCATCAGCTCTTTTGTCTCGTTGGGGTTCATGCCAGCTGCAGGCTCGTCAAGGAGCAGGAGCTTAGGACCTGTAGCCATGGCTCTTGCGATCTCAAGCTTACGCTGTTTTCCATAAGGGAGGTTGGCTGCAAGAGTATCCCTCTCGGCGTCAAGATCAAAGACCTTAAGTAGGCGCATTGCCTCGGCGTCCATCTCTTTTTCCACCTTGGAAAACCTTCCCAGATGAAGGATTCCCTCAAGGGCACTGTACTTAAAGTGCTCGGAAAGCCCAACCTTAACGTTGTCGATAACGCTCATGTTCTTGAAAAGCCTGATATTCTGGAAGGTTCTGGCAATTCCCGCGTGGTTTATCTCGATGGTGCTCTTTCTTGTGATGTCCTCGCCGTCCAGCCTTATGATCCCTTCGTTTGGCTTGTACACTCCGGTCAAAAGGTTGAAAACAGTGGTCTTTCCCGCACCATTAGGTCCGATAAGGCCATAGAGCTCACCCTTTTCGATTGAAATATTGAAATTGTCAACGGCACGAAGACCGCCGAATGAAATGCTTAAGTTATTTACGTCAAGAAGTGCCATGTTCAAGCCACCTCCTTTGCTCTGCCAAAGTTAAAGCGGCCAAAAGTTCTTTTCCGCCACTCTATGATCTTAGGTGACCAGTTCACGATCATCATGACGATAAGGACGATTGAGTAGATCAGCATACGGTAGGTGTTGAGGCCACGGAGCAGCTCAGGAAGCAGGTACAGTACGCAGGCCGCAATGACGCTGCCTCTGATGTTTCCGATGCCGCCAAGCACCACATAAACCAGGATCATAATTGACGCGTTGTAGCCAAAGTACTGGGATGACGCTGTAAGTGTTGTGATATTGTGGGAGAAAAGAACTCCCGCAGCCCCTGCAATTGCAGCAGAAATGGTAAAGGCCATCATCTTGTAGCCTGTGATATTGATGCCTGTTGCCTCTGCAGCGATATAGTTGTCACGGATGGCCATGATCGCACGGCCGTCCCTGGAATTAACGAGGTTTTGTACAACGAAAAGAGATATGAGCAGCACCACAATTCCGATGGTGAAATTGGCGTTGTGGGGTGTTCCTGTGATACCCATGGCGCCGTTTACGATTATGTCACCATCTGCCTCCATACCAAGGCTCATGCTGTCCTTCATGGAGAAGTGCAGGCCGTTTCCGTCGATTCCGATGTAAAAAGAGTTGATGACGTTCTTGATGATCTCACCAAAAGCCAGGGTTACGATGGCCAGGTAGTCGCCCTTAAGACGAAGAACCGGAATACCAATAAGGAAGCCAAACAGCGCTGCAAGAGCAATTCCGATGATGAATGCCATGATGAATCTTGGCACTGTAGGAATGCTGTTTTCAGTTGCTCTTGAAAAGAATGCGCTGGTGAAAGCGCCGATGCACATAAATCCGCAGTGTCCGATGGACAGCTCGCCCAGGATACCTACGCAGAGGTTAAGGGCAACAGCGATTATTGCATAATATGTCATAGGCACCAAAAGGCCCTTCATATGGCTTGATAAAACTCCTGTCATCATCAGGATCTCGACGATTATATAGAAGGCAAGGACGATGCCATAGGTGATTAAATTGTTTTTGGTTATCTTACTCTTCATGACTCCTCCCTCCTTTACACTTTTTCCTGAATAACTTTTCCAAGGATTCCTGTAGGCTTAACAAGGAGCACAACTACCAGGATTCCAAACACGATGGCATCGGACAGCTGCGATGAAATGTAGGTCTTGGACAGGATCTCAACAATTCCCAGGACCAGTCCGCCGATCATGGCGCCAGGGATTGAGCCGATACCGCCAAGTACCGCTGCTACGAATGCCTTGATACCAGGCATAGCGCCTGTATACGGTGAAAGAGAAGGATAAGCTGAGCAAAGAAGCGCTCCAGCCACAGCTGCAAGAGCTGAACCGATGGCAAATGTAAGAGCGATAGTGCGGTTAACATTGATGCCCATAAGCGCTGCAGCTCCCTTATCTTCTGAAGCTGCCAGCATAGCCTGTCCTTGCTTGGTCTTGTTGATAAACAGCTGAAGAGCAACCAGGATCACAACGCTTACAAGGATAGTGATAATGGTCACGCCCTGGATCTTGAGCTCTCCACCAGCGAAGCTTACGCCCTCCCAGGTTACAACTGATGTAAATGACTTGATATCTGCGCCATAGATAAGAAGCGCAATGTTTTCCAAAAGATAGCTGACACCGATAGCTGTGATTAGAACCGCCAGGGGAGACGCCGCTCCGCGAAGAGGCCTGTATGCCACGAACTCTGTGGTGACGCCAAGAACGGTGCACAGGATGATAGCCACGATAATGCCCACCACTGAATTGCCTGAAAGCGCTGCGCTCACAGAAAAGATAATATAGCAGCCCACCATGATGAAGTCACCATGAGCAAAATTCAGCATCTTGGCAATACCATAAACCATGGTGTAGCCAAGGGCTATGATGGCATAAATACTGCCAAGACTAAGTCCATTAATGAGATAGGTTAAAAAACTCATCCCGCACCTCCGAGTTGATCATTATTAATTACTTATTCTATGATATACGAATTACATTCGAAATCCAATGTGATTTTAAGCAAAAAAATTAAGAACGCGAGGGATACCTGTGACAGCATCCCTCGCTGTATGAAAATGTTTAGTCGTTTATGCAATTACTCTTGGTCGCTCCACTAAACTCGAAAAAACCTCGTTAAGTGTCCGCCCATGGTTCGCACTAGGTTCGAAAAAACCTCACCAAGTGCTCTACTCAGCTGATACGTAAGCGCCGTTCTTGATAACAACAGCCTTAGGCTCCTTGT
>CAMVJI010000013.1 GCA_947167765.1 uncultured Butyrivibrio sp.
TGCAATTACAGTTTCTGAGCGTTCAAGATCAGATCTTGTTCAGGTCATTGGAAGACGATTTGTTCTATACAAGCCATTTAAAGATGACCCTAAGATCATTTTACCAAAGAGCAAGAAGAATTAAGTCAAACAACTAATGGAGGCATAATATGGAATGCAGAAAAATTGGTATCCTTGGCGGAACTTTCGATCCAATCCATAACGCACACCTTCTTCTTGGTGAAGCTGCAAGAGAACAGTTTGGGCTCGACAGAATAATCTTTATCCCTAACAACCTTGCACATTTGATCAACAGAAAAGAAGTTACAAGTGGTGATATCCGTTATCAGATGGTTAAAATGGCAATATCTGACAATCCATATTTTACCTGCTCAAGGCTTGAGATTGATAAGCCTGAGGGCATTTATACCTACGATACTATTCAGGAGCTTAAGCTCATGTATCCTGGGGATGAGCTATACTTGATACTTGGCGGTGATTCAATAATTGGCATTGACACCTGGTACAAGGCAAAAGAACTTTTGCAGTCCTGCATTATTTTAGCTGCAGTTAGAGCAGATGATGATATTGCTGCACTGGACAAGAAACAAAGAGAGCTTGCTACAAGGTTTGGAGCTGATATAAGGCTCATGACTTTTAACAGGATTGATATTTCTTCAACTGATATAAGACAAAGAGTTAAGACTGGTCGTTCTGTAAGGTATCTTATGCCAGAACAGTGTATTGAATTTATGTGCATTAAGGGGCTCTATCGATGAAAACAATAGAAATATCACAAAAGCTTCGAAAATCCTTGGAAAAAGAGCTTAAGCCAGACAGGTTTGACCATACTCTTGGCGTTGCATATACTGCTGCAAATATGGCATTTATCCATGGCGCAGATGTTGAAAAAGCACTGATCGCTGGTTTCTTACATGACTGTGCAAAATGCATGTCACATGAAGATCAGATCAAGATATGCGAAAAAAATAAGATCGAGATATCAGAGGTTGAAAGAAGAAACCACTCACTTTTACATGCAAAAGTTGGAATGTTTCTTGCACGAACCAAATACGATGTTTACGATACTGATATTTTAAATGCTATCAGATGGCATACCACTGGAAGGGAAGATATGTCCCTTCTTGAAAAGATAATATATATTGCAGATTTCATTGAGCCTAACAGAAAGCCATTAGAGGATATGAATGCTATAAGGCAGGAAGCTTATTCTGATATTGATAGGTGTCTTGCACATATCCTGCACAATTCTGTAATATATCTTAAGACCATTGGCAAAGAAATAGACGATGCAACAATGATCGCTTATGAATACTATAAAGACAAATATAAAGATTAAGAGGTGTACATGTCAGATTTAGAAAACTCAAAGAAAATGGCAGCAATTGCTGTAGATGCTCTTGAAGACAGAAAAGGTGAAGACATAAAGGTTCTTGATATCAGCAGTATTTCTACACTAGGTGACTATTTCATCATTGCTGCAGGTACTAACAGAAATCAGGTACAGGCCCTTGCTGATAACGTTCAGGAGAAACTTGGAAGAGAAGGCTTTTTTACTAAAAATGTAGAAGGCTACGACGGGGCAAACTGGATACTTTTAGATTTTGGAGATATCATTGTCCATGTATTTGACAGTGAAAACAGATTATTTTATGACCTTGAGAGAATCTGGAGAGATGGTAAGGTTGTGGATGCATCTGATCTTAAATAATTTACTATAAATGAACAAATTAAAAACCCGCTAACATTTTATATATGTTAGCGGGTTTTTATGTTTTAGTAGAATCTCATAACTCCAAATACTTTACCAAGAATCTTACAATCATCAACAATAATTGGATCCATTGTGTCATTTTCAGGCTGGAGTCTTATGTGTCCCTGCTCTTTATAAAAGGTCTTAACAGTGGCAGAGTCGTCAATTAGTGCAACAACCTGGTCGCCATTCTTGGCAGTGTTACAAACCTGTACAAAAAGCTTGTCACCATTGTATATTCCGGCATTGATCATTGAATCGCCTTTAACATTCAAGATAAAGGCATCTGATCCCTTAGGACACATCTCAGCGGGAATTGGAATATATGAATCTATGTTTTCTTCAGCCAGGATAGGAGTTCCAGCAGCAACCTGACCAATAACAGGGATGCTGACGATTTCTGTTCTGACCATATTAAATCCATCATCACAGATCTCTATAGCTCTTGGTTTAGTTGGATCTCTTCTTATGTATCCGTTTTTCTCCAGAGTCTCAAGATGAGAATGAACTGAAGAAGTAGATTTTAAATTAACTGCCTTGCAAATATCTCTAACCGCAGGTGGGAATCCGCGAGAGAGAGTCTGTTCCTTAATGTACTCAAGAATTTCCTGCTGTTTAGGTGAAATCTTACCTTTTGACATAAGCCCCTCCTAATATATGAATCTCTTACTGGTACTAAGTATATCACATTCATGACGATTAATGCAAATGTTTGTTCGGAAAATATGTTCGAAAAAATGTTGACAACAGAAAATATGTTCGATATTATATCTATAGAACAATTGTTCGCAACAAACGTTCGCATGGAGGTATCAATATGAGTGAAGCAATGAGAGCTGCAGCAAGTTTATATAACGATCCAAGATATTTTAGCAGAAGTGAGATCCGTATCCGTAAAAATAAGATAAGAAGAGCCAGGATATTTAGAAGACAGGTTTTTCTTCTATGTGCAGCTTTAGCTCTTGTGATCTTTACAAGCATTCTCTTTGCTTCAACCATCAAGTCACAGGCTCAGTCAGATGACTATGTTCCCAGTTTTAAATATTACAAGACTGTAACTGTGCATAGTGAAGATAACATGTGGAGCATCGCACAGGAAAATTTTTCATCAGATCATTATGATGGTGTTGAGTCTTACATTGCAGAGATCTGCTCAATTAATAATATTGCTGATCCAGACAGGCTTAATGCAGGTGAGAGCATTGTGATCCCATATTATTCTGAAGAGTTTAAGTGATAGGTTTTAACTATTTTTCTCCTATATTTTAGGCTATAATATGTCTCGGGAGAAAAATATGAAATTATCCAGCTTATTAAAATATAATTCAATAGTTATTCAGTGCCATGACAATCCTGACGCAGATGCAATCTGCTCAGGATATGTTTTGTATAGATATTTTAAGTCTCATGATAAGAAGGTTAGATTTGTCTATTCTGGCAATTTTGAAATAAGTAAGAGTAACCTTGTCTATCTTATCAAAAAACTCCATATTTCAATTGAATATGTGACCTCATTAAAGACTAAACCTGATTTACTTCTTATGACAGATTGTCAGTATGGGGAGGGAAACGTCAAGAAGTTTCCTGCTAAAGATATAGCTGTTATAGATCATCATCAGGTATCAGCGAATCTTCCTGGTCAGAACGAAGTAAGGAGTAATCTTGGCAGTTCTTGTACCGTAATATGGTACCTTCTTAAAGTTGACAACGAAGAGAAGCTTATTGATAAAAAGATTGCAACAGCTTTGTATTACGGATTGTATTCTGATACAAACGCGTTTTCAGAGATAGCACATCCTTTAGACCGTGATATGATCGATTCTTTAAATTATGACAAGTCGCTTATACTACGCCTTAAGAATATGAATCTCACACTGAAAGAGGCAAAAATAGCAGGAGTTGCCATGCTTGGCGTAGAATATCACAAAGACAATCACTATGCCATCCTTCGAAGCGAGCCCTGTGATCCTAATATTTTAGGTCTTATTGGTGATTTTATTGTGGGAGTTGATACTGTGGATGTATGTATTGTCTACAGCGTGCTTTCTTTTGGTATAAAGTTTTCTATAAGAAGCTGCGTACCTGAGACAAGAGCTGATGAGCTTGCAACATTTATTTCACATAAAATCGGATCTGGTGGCGGACATACTGAAAAAGCAGGAGGCCTTTTAAAGAACGATCTGATCAAGAAATGTTACCCAAATTATAACGTATTAGATGAGGATTCTTCAGAGTTTTCTATTTCAAATATAATACAGTCCCGCATGAATGATTATTTTGAAAATTCCACAATAATCTATGCTAAAAAGACGAAGCTTGATACTTCTTCAATGACTAAGTATGTAAGAACGCCTTTAATCGTGGGTTATGTAAAACCTCAAAATCTCATTCCTTCTGGTAATATGGCAATAGTGCGTACACTAAAAGGGGATAATAATATTGAGATTAAAGATAACACAGTTCTGATCATAGGCAATCAGGGAGATGTATCTGTTATCACGGAGGAAAAGTTTAACAGCGCTTATACAAAAACTGGTAAAAAGTTCAAGTTAAATGTTGATTACACACCTACAATCAAAAATGCTGATACAGGCAAACTTTTGCCTTTAATGCCAGAAGCTAAGGGATGTATTTCAACTGGCGAGATCAACGTTTATGCAAAAAAGCTTACCAGCTTTACCAAAGTCTTTCCATATTGGGACTCTGACAGCTATATGATAGGACAAAAAGGAGATTATATAGCAGTTAGCGCTGATGATCCTCATGATATTTTCATAATAGAAAAGGCCTTCTTTAAGAAGACCTATAATGTAACAAAATAATGTTATTTCTTGTTTTCTCTTAGTTTTACCATTCTGGCTGCACGACGCCTGTTTTCATCGTCCTGCGCAGCATAATGTTTACGTGTAGTATTTACATCCTTGTGGCCAAGAACATCTGCAACAAGGTAAATATCTCCAGATTCTTTATACAGATTTGTGCCAAAAGTGCTTCTAAGCTTATGAGGAGTTATCTTCTTAAGTGTAGTGACATTTCTGGCATATTTTTTTACGAGATTTTCAACAGATCTTACTGTAATGCGCTTATTCTGAAGCGATAAAAACAGTGCCTTTTCACTTCCTTCACAGGGAATTATAAGCTTTCTCTGGTCAAGGTAATCAAGAAGCGCATCTCTGACCTCATCCGGAAAATAGATAATGGTGTTATATCCGCCTTTTCGATGGACATTTAGACCATTGTTTTCAAAATCAATATCATCAATGTCTATACCAACACATTCAGAGACACGAAGTCCAGTACCTAATAGCAGCGTTAAAATAGCAACATCACGGAGTTTTGTCTTTTCATGGTATTTAAGCTGTGATTTTGTAAGCTTTTCACCAGCCTCAACCTGGTCAAGAAGAGTAGCGACTTCATTGGGTTCAAGTCTTATGATCTCGTGTTCGTGGAGCTTGGGCATCTTTATCAGTTCAGCTGTATTTCTTTCTATCAATTCTGACTTGTAGAAATAGGTATACATGCTGCGAAGGGCTGACATTTTTCTCTTTTTGCCCTGTTCAGCATTAGTTATCTCTTTTTCTCCCTTTTCATAGAGAGAAAGATACTCCATGTATTCCTCAAGGTCTTCCCTTTGTATTTTATTAAGAACATCTATCTGATAGTCTTTAATGTCAATTTTCGAAAGAGAAGAATTCTGACTGTGTAAAAACTCAAAAAATACGCGAAGATCATAGGCATAACCAAGTCTGGTCCTTGCTGAGGTAGTCTGTTCGATACCTCTAAAAAACTGACGCAAAAATCTTGGAAGTTCATCTAATACTTCACGCATTTTTATTGTATTTAGTTTATCTTGTTCCTCATAATACTTGTCATTACTGTAATTATTCATGATTTAATTATAGCATAGAAAAGAAACCCAATTATACCAATTATTGTATGAAATAACGATTAATGCATAAATCTAGTGTTTATATATTGATAGGACCCCTGGCAAAATGTTAAGATTATTTCGTTCCATTCGATTTTTTGGGGGTATATTTTTAAGTTGGGTACTAGAGCAAATTACAGAAAAAAAGATGGCTCAAGATTATCAGCCACTGAGTATAGAAAAAGGCGTAAAAGAGAGATATATTTCCATTTGAGCCTGCTAGTATTAGTTCCAGTTCTTCTCATAACCGGAATCATTGTATTAGTCCATAAAGTAAAGGTCAGTAAAGAAACTGAAGTTGCGCCTATAGAAGTTGAAAATTCAACAGAAGAGCTCAGCATTATTGATACAGTTATAAATGATGTTGAGATAGAAGAGGAAAACCCTTACCTTACAAGATCAACTGATTCTGAGAGCTTTTTTGAGGGATATGACTTTAAAATTGATTCAGAAACAGTAGGCATTACAAGCGAAGAAGTTTATAGTACTTATGGCCTTTTGATAAACCTTGACACTGGAAAAGTTATAGCGTCAAAAGAAGGTAATATAACAATAAATCCAGCGTCTATGACAAAAATACTGACATTACTTGTGGCTGTTGAACATCTTGATAACATTGATAATACTTTCACAATGACGCAGGAGATAGGAGATTACGTCTTTAAGAATGATTGTAGCCAGGTAGGCTTTGAAGTTGGCGAAGAAGTACCAGTTAAGGATCTTTTGTATGGAACGATCTTACCATCAGGGGCAGATGCTGCAATGTGCCTGGCTGAATATATTGCTGGATCTCAGGAAGCATTTGTAGATATGATGAATGATAAGCTTGAGGAACTTGGGCTTTCAGACACAGCACATTTTACCAATTGCATTGGTGTTTATGACAAGGATCATTATTGCACATTACTTGATATGGCCATGATATTAAAGGCTGCAGAGGAAAATGCTCTTTGTCATGAAATTTTAAATGCACGAACATATCTGACCACGCCAACAGCAGAACATCCAGAAGGTCTTCAGATTTCCAACTGGTTTTTGCGTCGAATTGAAGACAAAGATACTCATGGTGATGTTGTAGGTGCAAAAACAGGATTTGTAAACGAATCTGGTTGCTGTGGAGCATCTTATGAAATATCCAATGATGGAACCCATTATATATGTGTCACAGCCGATGCCTGGAGCTCCTGGAGATGCATATATGACCAGGTTGATATTTACAGCACATTCTGTACATGATATTGATATGATTTGTAACATATAACACTTCGTAAAACCGACGTTTTGCGAATAGTTGCATGTATCACTATACACGCACAATACACTTAATACAAGGCAATTCCGTAGATATAAGGAAAGAAAAACCCCCGATGAATACTCTCACCGAGGGTTAATTCTTTTATTACAGTATGTATTTTATGCCTGAACAAATGCTGGTGTATCTGCTGGTGCATCAAGATACTTTTTAAGCTCATCATCAAGTTTAAGAAGGGTTATTGAGAAGCCTTCCATATCAAGAGATGTCATATAGTTGCCAACAAGGGTCTTGTAAACCTTTATGTTCTTCTTGGACAGTTCCTCTGAAAGGTGCTTGTTTGCAACAAAGAGCTCCATAAGAGGTGTTCCGCCCATTCCGTTTACCATAACAGCAACTTCATCACCAGAATTGTAGATGCCCTCTGCGAGGATCTTTCCAAGAAGCTTATCTACGATGTCGTTAACAGGGCTTATCTTCTCGCGATGTGTTCCTGGCTCACCATGGATACCAATACCAATCTCAACCTCATCTTCTGCCAGGTCAAAGCTTGGCTTACCAGCTGCAGGAACTGTACAGGCATCAACTGCCATTCCCATTGAACGAACATTAGCAATTACTTTTTCTGCTACGCCTTTGACTGTTGCAAGGTCTCCACCAGCTTCTGCGCAGGCGCCAGCAAGCTTATGAACAAAGATTGTTCCAGCGATTCCTCTTCTGCCTGTAGTCCAGGTACTGTTTTCAACAGCAACATCATCTGCTGTGATAACCTGATCAACTTCGATTCCTTCATCCCTGGCCATATCAGCAGCCATCTCAAAGTTCATAACATCGCCAGTATAGTTCTTGATTACAAGAAGTACTCCTTTACCGCCGTCAGCAGCTTTGATAGCTTCAAATACCTGGTCAGGTGTTGGTGAAGTAAATACTGCTCCTGCAATTGCTCCATCAAGCATTCCTTTTCCAACATAGCCGCCATGTGCAGGCTCATGTCCTGAGCCACCGCCTGAAACCAGAGCAACCTTGCCCTGTGAGCCGCCAGCTCTTACGACAACATCAAACCCATCAAGCCTCTTAAGATATTGTGGATAAGCAGCGATCATGCCATCCAGCATCTCGTCAACGATGTTGTCTACCCCATTGATTAGTTTCTTCATGTCCAGCCTCCTTTTTCCTTTAGTTTATTTTTTTTACAGCTTTAGTCTGCTCTGCCGCTGTAATAACTTCTTCTAATTTGCTTCCGCATGCTGCAGTCACAGCTGCTGCAATAGAACCTTCTACAATAGGAGCATCCACAAGTCTTGCATTTATATCCTCGCCATCAAGAAGCTCTATAGCAGTCTCTGCTGACATTATTCCACTTCCTAAATCTGCTAAAACAACTACTCCATCTCCTGATTCAGCCTGCTTTATAGCCTCTGAAATTCTAACTGCATCTGTGCCAATGCTTTTATCTTCCATTCCACCTGCTGCAATTATACCTTTATGGGTAGGGGCTACCTGATCTGTAAGATCTTTGATGCCTTCAGCGATTTTATAACTATGAGAAACAATAACCAGTCCTACCATGTCGTATCACCCCTTTATAAAGTCTCTTATTGTTTCCAGTGTAAATGTAAGAGATGTAGCACCAGGATCCTGATGACCGATACTTCTATCACCAAGGTAGCTAGCTCTGCCCTTTGTGGCAGCAATTGTCTTTGTATATTCAATACCCTCATTAGCAGCTACACATGCAGCATCAAGTGCTTCTATTGTAGATGCGCCATTAGCAATCTTATCGCAATAAACTTCATAAGCAGGAATAAGTGAATCAAGCATTGTCTTTTCACCTTTTTCTGCTTTACCTCTCTTTTGTATTCCTGCTATTGCAGCTTCTAATGCAAGCCTTAGATCTTCAGAAGATAAAGTCTCTTTTCCCATAAGAACTTTACCAGCTTCCATATAAGCAGTTCCATATAAAGGACCTGATGCTCCGCCAACAGTTGACAAAAGTGTCATTCCAGTTTTCTTAAGGCATGCTCCTATATCTGGATCGTCCTGTGAAACCTTTTCAATAACGGACTGAAAGCCTCTGGCCATGTTTACGCCATGATCAGCATCACCAATTTCTCTGTCCAGATCAGTCAAAAAATCCTTGTTTTCAATAATCTTATCTCCAATAGCTTTTAAGCAGTCATAAATTCTTGTTGACATATGCAATTTGTCCTCCCAATTTATAGATTTTTGACCTTGCATAGTATATTATAACAAATTGTCATCAAATTACCACACAGATTATGTCGTAAATACACAAATGTATTGTCAAATTATTAAATTGTATTTGTTAATAATAGCAAAAAAGCTCCCTGCAAAACGCAGGGAGCATGATATTTACACAAATACTTATTCTTTTGCTTTATCAGAAACGATACTGTTTATAAGATCATCAAGTGATGTGCCATTATATGAATTGCCATTCATATCAGCAAAGAAATTCAACTTTCCGTCTTTTCCAAAAGAAATACCAAAGTTTGAAATCTCATCTTTGTCGTCAGTATTCTCTGATATCTTATCACTTAGATCAGACACCATCTTCATGGCATCATCTATCTGACCAAGGAGCTTATCTTTTGCATCTTTGTCATTAGGATCATCTGAAGCAAGCAGTTTCATCTCATCTTCAGATAAGATGATGCTGTATTCAAGATCGCCACCTATCTGTGATAAATCATCCTCAGGTCCAGCGACAAAGACATCTGCATTGTCGTATTTTTTCTGCAAGAGATCTACAACTCTGCCATACATCTCAACTTCAGGAGAAAGCTCAAATTTTACGCTTTCGCCAAAAGGATTCTTTACAGAAGATGTATCCCTGGCCTCTGCCTTTGCTGGGGAGCGGGCATTTTTGCTAATTGTTCCGCTTCTGATATTTGCTGGTTCTTTGCCAGTAAATAATTGGTTAATACCACTACTTACACCATTTGCCATAGCTTTTCCTCCTTGAAAAATCTGCGCAGAGTCCATTCTGCGGACAAATACGTTTATTTGGCTTTAATATAACACATATTATTCTTACAAACGATTAAAAAAAAATAAAAAATCAAGTTAAAAGAAAAAAACTTCCAGACAACTAACGTTTATCTGAAAGTTTTATCCAATCATTTTATAGAACCCATCACTTCTTAATCTGTTCAAAGTCCTCAATATACTGAATTATGAATTTCACAGTACCATCTATGCCAAGTTTTGATGAATTGATGCAAAGGTCATAGCTATCAGCTCTTCCCCATTTCTTTGACGAATAGTAATTGTAATAGCTCTGGCGCTGCTTATCCTTTTTATTCATCATGTCTTTGGCCTGATCATCTGTTTTAACATCTTCAAAGCGTTCTTTGATCCTTCTGATCTTAGCGTCCTCATCAGCATATATAAAAAGGTTTAGTACATTGTCATAATCAGAAAGAGCATAATCTGCACACCTTCCAACGATAACGCATGGGCCTTCATCAGCAATCTTTTTGATGGTATCGAACTGTGCAAGAAAAACCTTGTGGCTTATTGGCATATCAACAAAACTGGAAGCATTATAGCCAAATGAGTATGTATCCATAACAAGGTTGTATAAAAAAGAATTAGTTGGTCTTTCATCATGATTTTGTATCATTTCTTCACAGAATCCGCTCTCCTTAGCTGCTCTGCTAAGAAGCTCTTTGTCATAGCACTTGATTCCAAAGTGCTGGGCTACCAACTCGCCTATTTCTCTACCGCCTGAACCAAATTGTCTTCCTACTGTAATAATAGTATTCATAGGGCAATTCTCCTTTATGTTTACTACTTATATTTTATACTATTTGAGGACCTCAATCAAATGAGAAAAATACTCTGGAAGTGGTGCATCAATCTCAATGTACTTTTTGGTAGTAGGATGAATAAATCCTAGAGTTTTTGCATGGAGGCACTGGCCCTTTGTGTTAAATTTTGACTTTCTTCCTGGAGCATATACCTCATCCCCCAAAAGAGGATGACCAATATGAGCCATATGTACTCTTATTTGATGAGTTCGTCCTGTTTTTAGTCTGCATTCTATATAAGTGAAATTATCCTGCTCAAAACGCTTTAAAACTTTGAAATGAGTAAAAGCGTTTTTTCCACCAGAACTTACTACAGCCATCTTCTTTCGATCAGAAGTACTTCTTCCGATTGGCGCATCAATATCTCCTTCGTCATCACGGATAATTCCATAACAAATGGCATGATATACTCTGTTTATTGAATGCTCTTTTAGCTGATCAGCAATGAACTGATGTGAGCTGTCGTTTTTACAAATTATAACAGACCCTGTAGTATCTTTATCAATCCTATGCACAATACCAGGTCGTAATACTCCATTGATCCCGGAGAGATTATCTTTACAATGAAACATTACTGCATTAACTAGTGTGTTTTCGTAGTGCCCTGCAGCTGGATGTACAACCATATCTTTTGGTTTGTTAATTACGATCACATCATTATCTTCATATAGAATATCAAGCGGTATATCCTGTGGAAGTATTTCTGGCATTACCAGAGGTGGAATATCCATATGGATTTGGTCCAGCTCTGATACTTTCAAGCTTGATTTTACTGTTTTACCATTACATGTAACTAATTTGTCATCAATTAGTTTTTGAATATATGAACGTGAAAGATCACTTATAAGTTCGCTTATAAGCTTATCAATTCTCATTCCTTCATATTCATCTGTAACAGTAAAATCAAAAGCTTTATACTCATCCATTATTTGAATTCTCTAAATTTCTTCTGCTGTTTGAAGCTAAGAAAACTAAAATCATTTTCGTTGTAATAGAACAGGAACAAGATAACAAAAAGAAAAGTTGAAACCGTTACATAAATATCTGCAACATTAAAGATTGGGAAATTTATAATAACAAAATAAATAAAATCGACAACATAGTCTTGTCTTATTCTATCAATCATATTGCCAGCTGCTCCACTTGCTATAAGAACAAGAAGAAAATGCATAACATTGTATTTTTTATCATCAGGCATTCTAAAAAGAACATATGCTATTATCAAAAGAATTAGTACAGCAACCAAGATAAAGAATACTTTTTGGTTCTGGAGCATTCCAAAAGCAGCTCCGCTATTTTTTAAGAAATTAAGCTCTAATATGCCATCTATTATCTTAAATGCAGGCTTATCCTGGAGATATTCACATGCAAGATACTTGGTAAACTGGTCCAGAGCCACAAGAAGTATTACTAAAATAACATCTACAATTAAAAAGATTTTCTTCTTTTTTGACATTTTATTCATAACAAACAGGTCCTTTTTTATTTCTTTTAATCATTGTTCTCAATATAAATGATCTCATCAAGAGCTTTTTCCATCTCCTGTCTTGTAACAGAATCATCTACAAAGGCTTTGCCAATCTTCTTAAGAAGAACAAATTTGATCTTATTTGAATCAGCTTTTTTGTCTGATCTTGTAATATCAAGAACAGCGTCTTTATCAATATCTTCTACTGTAATTGGAAGATTAAAAGGCACAAACATATCTCTTATTTCATAGTACTCTTCCATTGAAAGAAGGCCTCTTTTCCATGAAATAAATGCTGCAGCAATAGATCCAAGTGCTACACATTCACCATGAAGCATTTCAAATTTCTTGTGCTTTTCAATAGCATGACCAAGAGTATGACCGAAATTTAAAAGCATTCGCTCACCTTTTTCAGTAGGATCTTTCTCGACAACTACCCTCTTAATATCACAGCTGTGCTTAACCATTTCAAGAACAACTTCTGGGTCTTTATCGCTTATTTCATACATATTATCAATAAGCCATGTGTAGAAGCTTTCATCCTTAATTAGACCATATTTCATTACTTCAGCAAATCCTGAAGCATACTGTCGCTCATCCAAACTATTTAGCGTTGATACATTCATATAAACAAGTCTTGGCATATAGAATGCACCAACCATGTTCTTAACACCATTAAGATCAACGCCGGTCTTTCCTCCAACGCTGCTATCAGTCTGTGAAAGAAGTGTTGTAGGAATCTGAATAAAAGAAACGCCTCTTAAATATGTAGCTGCTACAAAGCCGCACATATCGCCAACAACTCCGCCTCCTAGTGCAAGAAGAAGGTCGTGTCTGTCAAAATGCCTTTCTACCAAAAATTCATAAATTTTTCTGATCTCATCAAGGTTTTTGTGTTCTTCGCCAGCAGGAATAGAATAAGTGACAACATTGTCAAAATCCTTATCAAGTGCGTTTAATACTTCATTTGCATAAAGCTTTTCTACGTTTGTATCTGTTATTACTGCTATCTTTCTTTTCTCAAATCCAAGGTTTAATATTTCATCCTTGAGAGCTGAAAAATCAGTTGTAAACACAATATCATAGCAGGGCTTATTTTCATAATTAACAGTTAATCTATTATCCATTTCTATCCCTCAATTCATAAAAATAGCTGTTGACTGTAATTCTACATGTCAACAGCCTGTATGTTTAATCGATCTGCTGAGGTCCTTCTGAGATTCCTCCACCAAAAGTACCATTCAAAATGTTCTGAAAATCACCTGAAATATCTACTGAAGCAGGTGTGATTATAAAAATATATCTTGAAATCTTCTGGAGATTACCGGATATTGCAAAGCATGAACCAGAAGTGAAATCAATGATCCTCTGTGCAATATCAACATCAAGCCCTTCGAGATTAAGTACTACTGTGCGGTTTGCAAGAAGTGTTTCAGTGATCTCTCTTGCATCCTCAACTGATGTGGGTTTTATTACACAAACCTCCATACCGGCTGCTGAAAGTGACTTCTTGGGTCTAGGAGATACCTTGGCAGGTTTTTTCTCTTCCTTGATCTCAATACTAGGATCATCTTTTCCAATGGGAGCCTGATTATTGATTGATTCTACCTTGGAAGTAAAAGAGTCATCAGGTTCGTCATAATAACCCTGATCTTCATCCCCATTAAGCTGAATAGCTGTTAAAAATTTATCTACAAAACTCATTTTATTAAATACTCCTCATAAAAAATATCCCAACAATCATCTAGATTTTATCGCAAACTATAACCCTCTGTCAAATTTTTGTAACAAATTTCTCAGTAAATATGCGAAAGAAAAATACACTGTTTAATTTGTGACAGTATTGTCATCTTTACTTGAAGATTCTGTATTTGAATCGTCCTGTTCACCATTCGAATTTTCCTCAGAACTATCCTCAGAACTATCTTCTGAAGTCTCGGCTTCTATCTCTTCAAGATTTTCTTCTTGTTCAAGAGAGTCTGACTCATCTAGAGAATCAGGTGCTTCAGTAGTAGCAGAATCGCTGCCAGATTCGTTCTCTATAGTGCTATCTATAGCATTTTCCTGAGCAGATTTTGCATTGGCATCTACCGTAGTGGAATCAAGAACAATGTAGTCATAAACATTAAGACCGTAAGTAGTATTTGAACGGACTATAGAATACTCTTCGTTTTGATATAAAATACTTATCTGTCTAAAGTCCGCATAGCCTTTATTGATATTGTAAACACCTATAAGAGAATCCGTCTTACTAACAGTAAATCTATCATTACTATCTGTTTTTATCAGAGTATCGCCAGATCTTAACGTATCTGTATCGAGATAGAAAACTGTCTCTGTTTCGTTGTAAATGGATACAGCAACAATCTCAGATGTTTCATTGCCCTGTTCATCATATTTTACCCTTAAGACTGCTGTAGAATTATCATTGTTCTTTATGACATAATCCTTTGGTACAAGGAAGAAATTCTTATCTACAATAGCAGAATTGGGTATTTTAAGTCCTGTATCATCTTCTGTAATGAGCTCGATATTAAGAAATCTGTCTCTGCAGAAAGTGATCATTGAATTTGTAAATGTCAGCTGAACAAAGCTCTCTCCATCAGCGTTGGTATAAGCACTAACTTTTCCCCAGGATTCATCCTGGTTTTTGATGAATCGAACCTTTACATATTCAAGATCTAAAAGCTCCTGGACCTTCTTTTCATCGTCCTCTTCAATGATCACTGACCATTCTTCGCTTGTACAGAGCTTATATACAGGATCTCCAGCCTTTACAAGGGTGTTATTTATCAACTGCTGTTTTTCATAGGTGGAGTTATCAAAAACCGCAGAATTCATCTTTTCAAGGGTCAGATCCTCATATCCATCAATTGAATAAACAACTATACCAGTATCAGGAGCATATTTGTAATTGATAGACTGCAGTGTTCCACTGTTTGCATTAAGCGACTGAATATTCGAAAGCACGGAGTTGTTTGACAGCTTCTGAACTGTACCATCAAGACTTACCTTGAAATCATAAACAGTATGGAAGTTAAGAGGATCAAAAGAGCTGTCAAAATTGACAATCTGTGTTCTAAGCTCAGCAAGATCTTCTTCCCCTAAAGAAACCTCTTCAGATCCCTGTGACTTAAGATAATCCAGGAGCTGTCCGGATTCATCCACTGTATACACAAGATTGCCAACAGCTACTCTTCCGCCTTCAGTTGCAAAATAATTGACGTAGCCTGCTGTATCACTTTCGACAATCTTTTCATCTCTTACTGCAACAGCATCATAGATATTGTTAGTGGAAAGAGCTCCTTCCATTACTTCATATCCAACTATATGATCCCTGCGAAAATAAGTAATAACACTGATAATGATATAGATTGCCATTACAGCAAAGAATACCATTCCGATATTTATATTATTAATGTTTTTGGGATATTTGGTAACTTTTGAATTACCAGAATTAGCCATTGAAATAAATCCTTATATATATTTTCAGAATATAAGCCGCGGATAGCCGCGGCTTATAGGATAATCATTTTTAATTAAAGTGAAATAACTACTTTTGACTTAACAGCTTCAGGAAGCTCTGACTCATCAAGTGAGAGGCTAAGAACGAAGTCAACTCCGAACTTCTCGCTGAGCTTGTCAAGCTTGTCTATTGTTGCTGTAATATCAGCGCCTTCAAGACAAGAGATTTTAAGGAAACTATCGAAATACATTTGCTGGAGATCATGGTCCTGTGAAATGATACCACTGACAAATCCAATAAACTCATCAGGATTTGAAATACAGAAATCAGTTACTACGATCAAACGGATCTTATTATTAAGTTCATACATGTGCTTGGTGTTCTTGTCAAGAAATACAACACTTCCAAGAACGTTTTTTACCTCGGTGTTAACCTTGTCTAAGAGGCATTTTGTCTTTCCTTTTCCCTTTTTCCCAACAATTAACTGAACCATCGGCATACCCTCCTGCAAGTAGAAATTTTATAGATTAATTATAAGTTATTAGGTGTTAAAAGACAACCTCAACCTGCAATTTCATTCAGCAAAGAAGACATATCATTATACAAGGATCCGCTGTCTGTATCTCGCATGATAACTGAAATATAAGGGTTTCCACTAACATCCCTTGCAAGCAGTATCAGGCAGTGCCCTGCCGCAGTAGTAGTTCCTGTTTTTCCACCAATGACTGTTACACCCTGAGGCATCGACTGATCACCTTTAAGATATGCATTTGTATTGGCTACAGAAACTTCTTTTGATGTACCCTTAGCATCAAGATAAGTAGTGTTATATTCAGTCATATTGATGATCTCACTAAAGGTATCATATTCCATTGCTGCATTAAAAATAAGATACATATCATAGGCTGTAACATAATGGTCATCTGCTGTAAGCCCATGAGGATTAACAAAATGAGAATTAGTAGCACCAATTCGCTTAGCTTCAGTATTCATGAGATTTACAAATCCCTCAATGGAATCTGAAACATTAGATGCAATAAGGTTTGCCACATCATTTGCTGAATAGATAAGAAGGAGCCTTAGAGCCTGATCTAAAGTCATCCTGTCTCCTTCTTTTAGGCCTATCTTCTGAGCTCCGCTTTCATCTACATATACGTCAGATCCTGCCACAAGTACCTGATCAAGGGTGCCATATTTAAGCGCCACATATGCTGTCATAACTTTTGTAAGACTGGCAGGCTGTACCTGGAGATTCACATTTTTAGCATATAAAGTTTCTTTTCTTTGCAAGTCAAAAAGTCCTGCACTTGCCTGTTCTGAAAGATCAACATCAGAACTTGCAATATCTGTGTCAACAACACACAGATCGGAGGCAAATGTAGGATATATTTGGTCTTCTCTATTTCCCGATGAAGAGGAACTTACCTGATATTTTGAAGAATAAGATATTCCAGAACAACCAGTAGTGCTTATAGTCAATAAACTAACAGCAAAAACAACTGAAAGCAGCTTACTTATACATTTCACGCCACTCAAGATCTCCCCTGTCAAGTGATTTAATTAGTAGTTCAGCTGAAGCTAGATTAGTAGCTACAGGAATATTATGCATATCACATAATGTCATAACATTATTGATATCAGGCTCATGTGATTTAACTGTAAGTGGATCACGAAGGAATATAACAAGGTCGATTTCGTTGTGTTCAATAGCAGCTCCAAGTTGCTGAGATCCCCCCAGATGTCCAGCAAGATACTTGTGTACTGAAAGATTTGTAACCTCTTCTATAAGCCTTCCTGTAGTGCCTGTAGCATAAAGATCATTCTTGCTTAGTATACCCCTGTATGCTATACAGAAATTCTGCATAAGTTTCTTTTTTGCGTCATGTGCTATAAGTGCGATATTCATGTAACTTATACCCTCCCTGTAATTTATTTGCTGCTTTGTAACCTGACGTTTAGTACAAAGCCTATACCCGCATAAACACTTATGAGTGATGTTAGTCCATAGCTGACAAAAGGCAGCGGAATTCCGGTATTAGGCATTACTCCTGTGGCAACGCCCATATTTAAAAAGCCCTGAAAGCCAATCCAGGCTCCAACTCCTGCTGCAATTATCTCTCCTGCCTTGGTTGCTGCTTTTCTGGATATCATAAAGCACCTGATGGCGATCATAAGAATTAGTCCAACAACAAGACATGCCCCTGCAAATCCAAATTCCTCACCAATAACTGTAAAAATAAAGTCAGTCTGAGATTCAGAAATAAATCCTCCGTTTAGTACAGAACTGATCTCGTTGGTATTATATCCCTTGCCATAGAGCTGTCCTGAGCCAATGGCCATCATGGAATTTAGTGTCTGATAGGCATCTGAATTGGCATAATCTTCAGGATGAAGCCATGCAAGGATACGCCTTTGCTGGTATTCGTGCAAAATACTGCTGTCGCCCTGAACTGCATTATAGATAATAAACAAAGCTAGTGGAATTGCTGTTCCCAGAACAGCGCCCACTATCTTTAAGTTGATACCTGCCACAAATAACATTGTAGAGAAAATGATCATTACCATGATGCAGGTCGACAGATCTGGTTGAGATGCTATCAGCCCCAAAGGAGCAACCAAAAAAAGCAGACAAACAAAGACAAAACCTAGAGTTTTAACCTTGTCCTTATATTTCATAATAAACTGAGCATAAAATAAAATCAATAATATTTTAGCTGTCTCAGAGGGCTGAAAGGTAATACCAAAGAGGTTTATCCATCTCTGGGCACCGTTGGTACTACTGCCAAGAGGCGACAATACGAGGCCAAGAAGCACCAGGTTTGCAAGGTATGCAAGGATAAAAAGCCTTGTAAACCACAAATAATCAAGTAGCGATATAAATACCATGGCAATAATACCGCCAATCATACCTGCAATCTGCTTGTTTCTTGAGGAAGGATCAGCTGAACTGATGGCCATTATTCCAATTGTTGTAAGGGCGATCACCATGATCACAAGCATAAAATCGTAATCGATGATCCTGTATCTCTTAATATAGTTCATATGCTTCCTTAATCTGCATTAGTTGCTCCATCCTGAAGAGTCTGAGCTGTTCCTGAGATGATTTCATCTTCATCACGAAGCTCAAAGTAATAGGATAAAGCTTCTTTTGTAATCTGTGCAGCGTAACTTGATGTATAACCATAAGCTATTCTGGTTGCTATAGAAATCTCAGGCTTTTCGTATGGTGCATAACATACAAAAAGAGAATGGTTAGGCCTGTTAGTTGATTCCTGGGCAGTACCAGTTTTTCCTGCAACCTGGACACCAAGATTTGAATAATATGGTTTATCCTGAACAACCTGTCTCATACCAGTATGTATAGCGTTCCAGTATGATTGAGGCATATCAATTGTATTTCTGACTGCTGCACTGTAATCTTCAAGAAGATTTCCGTTTGAATCAGTAGTCTTATCGATCAAAGTAAGGTCATAGCATGTACCATTATTCGCAACAGTCGTCACATATCTTGCAAGTCCCACTGTTGTATATGAATGTGTACCCTGTCCAATAGCAGATCTTACGGCGTCCTGATCAGAAACCTGCGGCTCAGATTCTGCTATCTCGATACCGGATTTTTCAGAAAGTCCATACATATCTGCGTAAGTGGCAAGTTTTTCAAGTCCCAGGTCTGGAGAGTAGCTTCCACCTACAAGTCCTAGTCTGTAACCCACTTCATAGAAAAATACGTTACATGAGTTTCTAATACCACCAGTTACATTAAGGCCACCATGTCCTCTTGGATGTATCCAGCATTTAGGAGCGGGATTTAATTTATCAAACTGACCTCCGCAGTAAATCACAGAATCTGTTGTTATTACGCCTTCCATAAGTCCAGCAGTAGATGAAACCATCTTGAATGTTGAACCAGGCGCTGTTTTTTGCTGAGTTGCATAGTTGTACAAAGGATTTGAATTATCACTTCGAAGCTTGGCGTAATATGCAGCATCAACACCATTTGCCATAAGGTTATTGTCATAGCCTGGATATGAAACAAGGGCAAGTACATCACCAGTGTTTACGTCAGTGACAACCATTGAACCTGTACATGGATCAAGTGCAAGCTGAGCTGGTGTTATATCAAGGTTTGATACCCTGTTTACCATAAATGTGTATGCACTCTCTCCGCCTCTATTCCATACATCCAGTTCCTGCGGATCAACCTCAATTGCTTCCTGCTCAAGAAGGGCGTTACAAACTTGTGTTCCAGAGATATTGCCATCAAGTAAAAGATATTTATAGAGCCTTGTCTGGAAGTCATAGTCCTCAGATAAAGTATCAATAATATACTTAACAATCTGATCAAAGATCTCCTCAGAGTCTGCATATTGGTTATCGATGCTAAGCTTGGATACATCTACCCAGTTAACAGCGATCGTATACTTGAGGTACTCAGCAAGAGATATTGTCTCATCCTTGGTCCAGGCAATATACATGGAATCATCTCTGTCAACCAGAGAAGAATCAATGATCCCATCTGAGTAAAGCATTGCTGCTATATGGCTCATATACCACTGATATTCTTTTGAGAGATTCTCATAAGGAGTCTTTTTATCAGTCAGTTCAAGTGTCAGCTCATTTAATACATTTTCATTTTTATTTACAAACTGTTCGTAGATAGCTTTTTCTGTTTCACCAGCATCATTTGCATTGAAATGGCTTATATCCAGGACGTCATTGTCAAAAATAGCAAAATAAACATCATAGATAGGAATGACAATATTGCTGGAGCTTGATGTGGACGTAAAAGTATATGACTTTACATTCTGTATTTTTGAAACCAGAATACCTGCAAGGGACTGTTCAATAATATTGTAGCAAGCTTCTGTCAGGTCTTTATCAATAGTAAGATAAACGTCATTACCAGCTACAGAGTCCACATAGTTACTTGTTTCAATTACCTGTCCGGTATTGTCTACGTAAACTGTTTCAGAACCCTTAGTGCCCTGAAGAACGCTTTCCATAGACTGCTCAATACCTGATTTACCAACAGTATCATTTAGTCCATAGCTGGGATTTTGAAGCAAAAGCTCAGCAAGCTCATCTTCAGAAATCTTACCTGTATATCCAAGCAGCTGTGAAAAATACTTGGAATCAACATATTTTCTTGCAGTGCTTTCTTCGATAGATACACCTTCAAGAACATCAGCATTTTCCATAACATCAGCTACAGTCTGATCACTGACATCGGAAGCAACTGTAGTATCAATGTATTTCTGATAACTGTTCTGGTTCATGTTGTATCTGATATTCAAAATCTTTAAGGCTCTGTCTTTTGTATAGCCCTTACCTGGCACAAAGGTTGAAGAGTCGTCAGGGTCTTCATAATCGCCAATCTTAAAAGACCTGCACATATCCTCCACAACTTCTTCAGCAGTCTTGGTCTTTTCCTCATACTTAAGGTCATTTATTGAAGAATGCCCATAAACATCCGCAAGAAAACGAAGGAGCTGATTTCCTTCAACAGTAAATTCGTAGTTTCTGCTCTCCCCAAGGATAATATTAAAATCCTGATCAACATTGTCGCCATTGTCCTCGATTATGTCGATCAGAGTATTTAAGGTATTGTTGATAGCCTTGTGCTTACCTGATCCAGACTTATATACGTCCTCAATAGTAACAGAATTGGCAAGTTCATTATATGCAAGAAGATTGCCTTTTCTGTCATAAATATTTCCTCTTGCTGCAGCAATAGTTTTCTCCTTCTTGATCTTGAGCTTAAATGCATCAAGATAAACTTCTCCGTTTATAACCTGCAGGTAAAAGAGCCTGTAAACAAGAAGACATGAAAGAGCTATTAAAACAGCACATACAAGGACAGCTCTTGAAGTTATGAACTTTTTAATTTCTTCTTTAAAACTGTCAAACAAACTTCTTCGCGCTCCTTTGCTCTCTTTCATCAATGGAGTTATTTATCGATAGTATCAGCGGATAATAGAAAATAGCCACAAGAGCAGTATAAACTATCTCCGGGATAATAATATTAGTCATGTAATATCCAATATTGAACTTTGTTCTGAAAAGAAACATAAGAACATAGCAAACAAATCCAAATACAAAATCTGAAATGATTATGAGCAATATTGGAATCGCAAGATTCTGTGTAAAGAAAATCTCATGGAGCTTACCAACAATAAAGCCAATATACATATAGATAAGAGCGAAAAATCCAATATAAGAGCCAAAGAAAATGTCAACCAGAAGGCCGCAGAAAAAGCCAGTAACAAGGCCGCTCTTATCTCCCTTTATAAAAGCTGTGGAAGATGTAAAGATAAGCAAAAGATTTGGCGTTACGCCACCAAAATCAAAGACTCTGAATACTGTTGTCTGAAGTATAAACGAAAGAATAATAAATATGAAATTGAACAAAAGACGTCTAATATTCATATTGTTAAAACCTTTTAGTGAGCATTCTTTTTCTGATCAAGTAATACAAGAACAACGTTCATATGTTCAAAATCAACTGCAGGTGTTATTTTTCCTGACTTGGTCAGGTTGTTGGAGTCATCATCAATTGTAGATATATAACCAATAAGAATACCAGGAAGGTACTTATCACTTATATTGGAGGTCACGATCTTATCTCCTATGCTCACCTTGTCTGCATCGTCAACAAGTTTAGAGAAAGTTATATATCCCTGCCTATACTGTTCAAGGTCACCACTTACAATAAGATTGTCTGATGATGACAGGACCATACCACTTACAGATGCATTATCTGCAATGATGGCCTGAACCTTAGCCCAGTCAGGACCTACATCGATTATCCTTCCCACAAGACCTCCGTCAGCAATAACATTCATATCTATCTGAATGCCATCATCTGACCCCTTGTCTATAACAAAAGAATGGTACCAGTTTCCTGCATCCTTTGAGATTATCCTGGCTCCAGTCTTTTGATAGTCCTCATACTGGGCGTCAAGCTCATAGAGATTTCTAAGCTCAGTAAGTTCGTATTTTTCCTGCTCCAAATTAGTATTTTCAATCGTAAGCTCGTCAAGCTGTGCCTTTAGCCTCTCATTTTCATCAAGAAGCTGTGTGATTGATGAGAGCTTGTCAGTAGTGTCCTTTAAAAAAGTTCCAACTGTAGTTATACCCTTTTGAAATGGCACAACAAAAACACCAGCAAATGAATTAAGTGGTCCAGTAAACACGCTGGTGTTAAAGGTTATGATTATAGTGCTTATGCAAATAACAGTTAAAATAAAGAGGAGATATTTACTAGGAAGCGTAAATTCTTCTCCTCTTCTCTTTATAACAGGACTCATTTACTTGTCCTCTTCGATTCCATATGCGAGAGCCTTATACTGATCTTCCTTGATAATCTTTGCAAGGCCCATAGCTACTGAGCCAACAGGATTTTCTGCAATATTTACGTTAAGTCCAACGCCGTTTGAAAGGCGCTGTGCAAGATGGCAAACCTGTGATGCACCACCTGTAAGGTAAAGACCATGCTTGAAGATATCAGCTGCAAGCTCAGGTGGAGTCTTCTCAAGTGCAGTTTTGATGTTATCCAAAATAGCGTCGAAGTTCTCAAGAAGTGACTGATTTATAAGATCTGTAGGAATCTTACGCTCTACAGGAAGTCCAGTCACAATATCTCTTCCATAAACAACAGCGTCTTTTCCCTCTTTTTCAAGGTCCTTGAGAGACATCTTTACATTCTCAGAAGTCTTTTCACCAATAAGAAGTCCATATTCCTTACGGATCACGTTTCTGATGGATTCATCAAATTTCTTGCCACCAACCTTGATGAGCTTACTTACTACTATGCCGCGAAGCGAAAGGATTGAGATTTCAGTTGTATCATATCCAACATTGACTACAAGAACACCCTGAGAATTCATTACATCAACATTCATTCCAAGGCCGTCAGCAAGAGGCTTTTTAACCATCATGATCTTTTTGGCCTTGATGCCTGCGTCATTGATAAGGTCGTGGAAGGCTCTTCTCTCAACTTCAGTAACATCCTTAGGTACAGCTATGTAAACCTCACAAGGCTTGACATTGCCCTTCATCTGATCTGTTACAAAGAGCTTTACCAGTGTTTCCATGTGTTCAATATCAGCAATAACGCCGCTATTTAAAGGATAAGATATCTTGATCTTATCAGGAGCCTTCTCATACATCTCATAGGCAGAGTTTCCATATGCAAAGATGTTGGTCTTGTTCTCTATAGCGATCATATTCTTTTCGACTGTAAGAGAATCCTCATCCTTGTTGTAAATCTTGATATTGCTGGTTCCAAGATCGATTCCAAATATATTAGCCAAAACAGCCTCCTTAAATTATTCTCTGAAAAGAGAATATAATTAACCATAATCAATTTATTGTAACACAACAATCCCTTTATCCACAAGCCTTTGGAGCGTCTTTAGGATGCCAAGCTTAGCGTGAGGCCAGGTAAGTCCGCCCTGGAAAAATACACTGTAGGGTTCTTTGATAGGGCCATCGGCTGAAAGCTCAATTGATGAACCTGAAACAAATGCACCAGCAGCCATGATAACCTGTGCATCATAACCTGGCATATCCCAAGGTTCAGGTGTTACAAAGCTATCAACCGGTGCTGCAGCCTGTACTCCCTCGCAAAAAGCAATGACGCCTTCAGGTTTTCCAAAAGTCACAGCCTGGATAATATCATATCTTTCTTCACTGCCATTAGGAATTACAGGAAATCCAAGCTTTTCATAAATATTTGCCGCAAAGATAGCCCCCTTAAGAGCTGACGCTGTTACAGTAGGTGCCAGGAAAAATCCCTGATAAAATGCTGGCAGTATTCCAAGTGAAGCTCCAACCTCTTTTCCAAGTCCCGGAGAAGTAAGCCTGTATGCAGCATTTTCAACACACTTATTTTTACCTGCAATGTATCCGCCAATTGGTGCAAGGCCGCCTCCAGGGTTTTTAATAAGAGAGCCCACAACCATATCTGCGCCTACATCTGTAGGCTCGATCCTTTGCACAAATTCGCCGTAGCAGTTGTCCACCATACAGATCACATCAGGTCTTACATCCTTGATAAACTTGATCAGCTGCCCAATCTTTTCAACAGAAAATGTAGGTCTTGTCTGATACCCCTTTGATCTTTGGATAGTTGCAAGCTTGATCTTATCATTATTTAAAAGAACTTCCTTTATCGTGTCATAATCAAAGCTTCCATCAGGCAAAAGATCTGTCTGGATATAATCAATTCCATACTCTTTAAGTGAACCCTTTGAATCCCTTATGCCTATAACTTCTTCAAGGGTGTCATAGGGCTTACCAGCTGGTGAAAAGAGAATATCAGAAGGGCGCAGATTACTCATGAGAGCCAGTGCAAGAGCATGTGTTCCGCAAGTGATCTGAGGCCTTACAAGAGCATCCTCTGTGTGAAAAACGGAGGCATAAACTCTTTCAAGGGTCTCTCTTCCAAGGTCGTTATAGCCGTATCCTGTTGTGCCTAAAAGGCAGGCTTCAGAAACCTTATTTTCCTGCATGGCTTTCAGGACTTTAAGCTGGTTAAATTCTGCAGTTTCATCGATTTTTTCAAATCTTTCCTTAAGTCCATCAAGAATCTTTTGTCCAAATTTAAATACTTCTTTTGATATTCCAAGTTCTTCGTAAATCTTACTTTCCATAAATCCTTAACATCTCTTTCATTATTAGTTCATCGTTGTGATCGAATGCATCTTTATCGATCCAGTTTACATCGTTCTCTCTTTTAAACCAGGTAAGCTGTCTCTTGGCAAAATGTCTTGTATTTCTTTTTATAAGATATATGGCTCTTTCAAGGTCATATTCGCCATTTAAATATCCAATCATCTCCCTGTATCCAAGCCCCTGCATGGAAGTTGCGGTTTTAGGTATGTTCATGGCAAGAAGCTTTTTACATTCTTCTTCAAGGCCATCTTCTATCATCTGATCAACTCTTTTTTCAATTCTCGAGTAGAGAGTTTCTCTTTTGTCCGTCAGAACAAAGTAGGTAAAATCATATATGGAGTCCTTCTGACTTTGCTCTAAGTTGTGCTCAGATATGGGCCTTCCGGTTTTTTTGTAGTATTCAAGAGCTCTAATAACTCTTTTTGAATTGTTTGCGTGTATTATCTTTGCTGATTCAGGATCTACTTTCATTAATTCTTCGTAGATGGCAACAGGTCCTTCTTTTTTTACTCTCTCTTCAAGTTCATGCCTTAAAGTCATGTCTTCGTCAGTTTCAGTAAAATCAATATCTTTAAGGACTGCCTGAATGTAAAACCCGGTACCTCCAACAATT
Source organism: uncultured Butyrivibrio sp. (assembly GCA_947167765.1). GTDB lineage: Bacteria > Bacillota > Clostridia > Lachnospirales > Lachnospiraceae > Butyrivibrio. The sequence continues at coordinate 25,989 of CAMVJI010000013.1, forward strand.
ATCGGAACATTTCCACGGGAAGCAATCTCTATTATTGCCTGCTTTGCAAGCTTTTGAAAAGTAAACACATTAAAATCTTCATGGGGATCAAGGAAATCAATAAGGTGGTGCTTTACACCGCCCATTTTTTCAGGACTTATCTTGTCAGTTCCAATATCCATGAATTTATAGACCTGCATAGAATCAGCGGAGATTATCTCTCCGCCAATCTGCTTAGCAAGCTCAATTGATAGTTTACTTTTACCTACAGCAGTAGGTCCTGTCAGTACAATAAGCTTTTGTTTATCCATTACTCAACAACTCTCTTAAACTTCTTGTCTATCTCATACTTAGTCATAGATATAATGGTTGGTCTTCCATGAGGACAATTATATGGATTATCCAGGGTAAGAAGTTCATCTAAAAGAGCTTCCATCTCAAGAACACTCATTTTTGTATTGCCCTTAACTGATGCCTTACATGCCATGCTGGCAATTTTGTAATTGATAACATCAGGAGTTCTGTCTAAATTCGTTTCATGTGAAAGCTCATCCAAAATCTGTATGAACATGTCTTTTTCGCTTTCACATCCAAACAGATCTACCGGAATAGCTCTCATAGCATATTCTCTTCCGCCAAAATTTTCAATATTAAATCCGAGTTTTTCAAAATACTGCCTGTAATTTAAAAATAGCTCTTCTTCAGCGCTTGTAAGTGCAACGATTACAGGAGGATTCACCATCTGAGAAAGCATCTCTCCCGACTTAAATCTCTTTATCATGCGCTCATAGTTGACCTTTTCATGGGCTGCATGCTGATCAACCAAAAGCATTTTGTCCTTATAGGCAATTATCCAGTAAGTGCCAAATAATTGACCAAGGATCTCGTAGTCTTTGACGTTTTCTCTGGTAAGAACCTTTTCTTCAAAAAGATCCAGCTGTACAGGCTTTTTCTCCACCACAATAGCATTTTCTGATTTAATGATAGGTGAAGGATGCTCGTTCTTTTCTGCGATGGATCCGTCAGAATCCCCAAATATCCTGGTCCAGACAGCTGACTTATTAGAATCTTCGATCTTTACAGGTTTTTCTTTGACTCCTTTGGCATATATAGGAGTGTCACTACTTATTTTGTGTTCTTCAAATCTTAAAGTTTCAAAAGGTTCTGGTGCTTTTTCTTTTTCCTTTTCTTTTTCTGATACCGGTTCTTTGACTATCTCCTTATCAGAATTTTCAATCTGAGCTTCTTTCTTTGCCTCAATCTTATCATCTTTTTCTGATAAAAGAGCATCCGGTATCATCTCATGATTCTTTAAAACAGATTCTACGCTCTGTCTTATGAACTCATGGAGCTTCACCTGATTGTTAAAACGAACTTCAAGCTTAGCCGGGTGAACATTGACATCTACATCTGCAGGATCCATGCGAAGGTGAAGCACAGCAAAAGGGAACTTGTGCATCATAAGATACTCTTTATATCCCTCTTCCAGGGCCTTACTCATAACCTTATCTTTGATATATCTGCCGTTTACAAAGAATATCTCAAAATTTCTGTTAGACCTGTTAAGAACAGGCTCACCAAGATATCCCTCAAGAGTCATACTGCCCTCTGTAGCTTTTATGGGAATGAGGCTAACAGAGATATCCCTTCCGTAAATCCTGTAAATGATCTCTTTAAGATCTCCGTTTCCCGATGTTGAGAACTTATCATCTTTATTGTTTATAAAGCGAAAAGAGATAGTTGGATTATCAAGAGCAAGATGCTCCATTACATCGCCTATGTAACTGGCTTCAGTCTGGGCAGTTTTTAGGAACTTCTTTCTAGCTGGTGTGTTGTAAAAGAGATTCCTTACAATCAGGGTTGTTCCCTTTGGAGCACCTATATCCTCAAAAGCCGCCTCTTCTCCGCCGTTTATGCAGTATCTTGTACCAACCAGCTCATCTTCGGTTTTGGTTATGAGGTCAACCTGGGCAACAGATGAAATACTAGAAAGTGCTTCTCCTCTAAATCCCAGTGAATGGATGGTATAAAGATCATCTATTGACTTTAGTTTACTGGTGGCATGGCGCTTAAAAGCCTTACGGATCTGACTTTTTTCAATACCAGAGCCATTGTCTGTGACTCTTATCATGTCAATTCCGCCGCCCTTGATCTCTACAGTAATAGCTGTTGCGCCGCAGTCTATGGAGTTTTCAACAAGCTCTTTCACTACACTTGAAGGTCTTTCTACAACTTCACCTGCAGCAATCTGATCTATGGTATTCTTGTCAAGTTCATTGATGATAGCCATTAGCTCTTCCACCTGTTCTTAAGATCACTTTGAAGCTTATAAAGAGTGTTCAGCGCATCCATTGGAGTTAAGGTTGTAATATCGATCTCCTCAAGGCGCTTTAGTACGTCCTCATCTTTAACTGTGTCAAATAGCGACATCTGATCTATGTCAACATCATCGTAATGAGTAACCTTAACCTTTTTGTCGCTCTTATTATCTCTGGCGATGGCCTGAACCTTTTCAGTAATGTCGTTGTCAGTAAGTTCAGTAACGATCTCTTTTGCCCTGTCAATTACCATGTCCGGAACGCCAGCAAGCTTGGCCACCTGAATACCGTAGCTCTTATCAGCGCCGCCCTTTATGATCTTACGTAAAAAGACAATATCATCGCCGTTTTCCTTAACTGCTATGCAGTAGTTATTGACGTTATCCATTTTGCCTTCAAGCTCTGTAAGTTCATGGTAGTGAGTAGCAAATAAGGTCTTAGCACCAAGGATCTTGCGGTTACTTATATGCTCTGTTACTGCCCATGCAATAGCAAGACCATCGTAGGTTGATGTTCCTCTTCCGATTTCATCAAGAATAAGCAGCGAATTTGGAGTTGCGTTCCTTAGAATGTTGGCAATCTCATTCATCTCAACCATAAAGGTTGACTGGCCGCTTCCAAGATCATCAGATGCTCCAACTCTTGTAAATATCCTGTCAACAACGCACATATCTGCACTTTCACAGGGAACAAATGACCCAATCTGGAACATAAGAGCTATAAGCGCAGTCTGCCTCATGTAGGTAGATTTGCCTGCCATATTAGGTCCAGTGATAATGGAAATACAATGCTTTTTATTATCAAGATATGTGTCATTTGCAATGAACATATCCGCTGTATCCAGCATTTTTTCAACTACCGGATGACGGCCATTTTTAATTTTGATAATGCCCTTATCGTTTATTGTGGGCTTCACGTAGCGGTTTCTTTCAGCTACATAGGCAAGAGAAGCATAAACATCAAGAAGAGCCAGCGCTTTTGCTGTTGACTGTATTCTGTCAATCTCAAGTGCAATTGAATCTCTTATCTTGCAAAACATCTCATACTCTAGGTTGTTTAGCTTATCCTGTGCGTTAAGGATAGTATCTTCAAGTTCTTTAAGCTTAGGAGTTGTATATCTTTCGCAGTTTGTTAAAGTCTGCTTTCTGATAAAGTACTCAGGAACCTTGTCCTTAAAGGAATTTGTAACTTCAAAGGAGTAGCCAAAAACGTTGCTGTATTTTATACGAAGGTTCTTTATTCCGGTCTTTTCTTTTTCCTCTTCTTCCATGCCTGCAAGCCACTGTTTTCCATTGGTGCCAGCCTCTCTAAAATGGTCTATGTCCTTATCAAAGCCGTCTTTGATGATGCCGCTTTCCTTGATGGTAAGTGGAGGTTCTTCAACGATTGACTGATCTATCAGATCAAATATATCAGTTAAAGGATCAAGATTTTCTGATATCTTATCGATACCTTCAACACCTTCAATATCAAGAAGTGCCTGTTTAACTGCAGGTATCATCTTGATGGAATTTCTAAAAGCCAAAAGATCTCTTGGGTTAGCTGTTTTAAATACGATCTTGGACATAAGTCTTTCAAGGTCGTAGACAGGGCCAAGATATTCCCTTATCTCTTCCCTTGTTACCACATTTTTAACAAGAGCTTCTACAGAGGTCTGTCTTAAAAGGATCTCATTTTTATCGATAAGAGGCTGCTCAATAAAGCTCCTTAAAAGCCTTGCGCCCATGGCTGTTTTTGTCTTATCAAGAACCCAGAGAAGTGTACCTCTTTTTTGTTTATCCCTCATGGTTTCAACAAGTTCAAGGTTCTTTCTTGTGGAGCTGTCAAGAAGCATGAACTTACTTGTAAGATAAGGATAAACATGGGTAATATTACTTATCTCAGATTTCTGCATGTCATACAGATACTGAAGAAGCGCTCCAGAAGCCACGATGCCGTTTGGAAAATCATCTATTCCAAGGCCAATAAGTGAAGAAACCTTAAAATGCTTCATTAAGAGCTTCTTGCACTGATCCTCGTCATAGTAGTGTGAGTCCAGAGGATTAACAAAAATCTGTAGTCTGTTTCTTAGCTCATCAAGATCAGCTCCGCTGAATTCAAAGGCGTTATTACAGATGATCTCTGTGGGTGAATACTTGTAGATCTCATCCATTACGCTGCGAAGGCTGTCAACTTCTGTAAGATAGAAATCACCAGTAGTTACATCTGCAACTGAAAGGCCTATGGTATCTGGTGAGTAAAAGATACACATCAGATAATTATTTTTGGTCTCTTCCAGGGACTGCATATTGAGATTTGTTCCAGGAGTTACTATCCTTGTAACATCTCTTTTCACAATGCCTTTCGCAAGCTTGGGATCTTCCATCTGCTCGCAGATCGCAACTTTGTAACCCCTTGATACCAGCTTGTTTAAGTAACTTTCTGCAGCATGAAAAGGAACGCCACACATGGGCGCTCTCT
>CAMVJI010000014.1 GCA_947167765.1 uncultured Butyrivibrio sp.
CAAGGAAGCTCTCAGGCTGAAAAAAATGAGCTTATTTTCAATACTGTAAAAAAATATGCCCCTAAAGATGCTGAAGTCATAAACTTTGGCTGTACTTTAGATGAGCAGGAAAAGTACTCCTATATTGATGTTTCGGTTCTTGTTGGTATATTACTTGCAAGCAGCGCAGTTGATTTTGTTGTTACCGGTTGTTCATCTGGGCAGGGAATGATGCTGGCGTGTAACAGCATGCCAGGAGTAATTTGTGGATATGCGCCTACTCCTAAGGACGCTTATCTGTTTGCACAGATCAACAATGGTAATGCTATTTCACTTCCGCTAGGCGAAGACTATACCTGGGCAGGCGAAGATAACTTTGAAAAGACAATAGAAGCGCTTTTTTCTGAGCCATTTGGACAGGGATATCCAAGGAGCGAAGCTGCAAGAAAGCTGAAAGACACTGAGATACTTAAGGAAATAAGAAGAAAGTCGCAGATTCAGTTTGAAGATTTATTGGGTTCATTAGATACGTCAATAATTGAGAAAATAAATAAAAAGAATGATGTGATCAAGTTTCTGAAGGGAAAATATCGCTTAATCTAAAAGCTTTCTTTCTAACATCACTAAGTATTCAGGAGTACCTTCCTCTGGCTGTCTTTTTCCGTTTAGCTGAAAGCCGTGGGACTCATAAAACCTGATCGCATCTGTATTTTTTTCCAAAGTCCACAAAAAACGAACGTTGGATTTTTCCTTAGCGAACTCTACTAATTTTGCACCAATACCTTGATTCCAAAAGAAATAGTCCACATAGAGTTCTACTATTTCCATTTTGTCACTCCGCTTTCTTTAGAGTATCTCTAAAAGCTAAAGTTGAAAGCTGTTCAATTATCTCATCGTATGATGTGGCCCTTATTACCTGGAAGTTTTTTTCTATTTCTGCTGTCCACAGATCAATTTCGCCCTCAATATCGGATACTTCAGGCAGAATAAATGCCCAGATCCTGCAGCCTGTCTTCTTTAGCTCAGGGAGAAAATAGTCAAATCCCCATTTCACATCTGCCTCAACATCTTCGAATCCGTTTCTTGCATCTACAACAAAATAGCTGCCCTTGTGTGACTGTAATAAGTGCAGTGATGCTATTACTGAAGCACGGTACATCTCATAGTGGGCTTCTTTTTTCCAGGTGTGGAGAACCACATTGTCTTTTTCAATGTATTCAATCCTTGCGTAGTTACTTTCAAACATTACTTTTTCCTCACATGATTATACTTCATTAGTTTTTGTAAACAAAGTACCATGTAGGATCAGTTGATAATAGGAATACACTTATTTCAACAGGTTTTACACCGAAGTTAAATTACTAAAGAGATTGACGTATTAGACAAATATAGATACACTATAATTATAAATATAGTGTATCTATATTTGCCAAGGAGATCATATATGGGAGCAATCTACACAGAAGCACAGAAAGAAGCCACGAAAAGATATGTTAATTCCACTGATCAAATCAGGGTTCGAACAGATAAGGGGAATCTTGATTTTATCAAAGAACATGCTAAGACTATGGGTGAAACCATGGGAGAGTTCGTTAACAGGGCAATCATGGAGGCTATCTATCGTGATAGGGGAGAAATCCTTATCGAGATGGTGCACAGCGATGAGTATGACATTTCAGGACGACTTCTTTTATCCGGCGATGATCACTACGAAATAGACTATATTGTAGGTGGTGTCCGAAAGATTAAGAAACTGGATGAGCAGAAAGATGTACCAAGTAGTTTTGTATCTGACTATGCATGGATGTCTCTCGAGAATGAATATGAGAATGAACTGTTAGGCGGTGAATGAAATGGCAATGTTTACTTTGATGCGTAAAAATGAAGAAGTGATGATACTTCAGATGGGTGAAGACGGAAATATAGTTAAGCTTGGTAAAAAGGAGAATACAGCTCTTTTACCATTGCAAAACAGGACTAGTTCCAAGGGAGTTATTGAGTGGTGGCGTGACAGAGCTATTCCGATAAAACAGGGAAAGATAGAAAAGATGTTAAGGGACAATGGCATTGAAACAACAGGTCTTTTCCTGACGCAAAATCTTGGACTCAGCCTTACTGATTATTACTGGATCAGGCCTTTGGGATCAGACCTTACCTGGGAAAAGGTAAATCTGTTTGACAATGACTTTAAAGAGAATCTATTGTTGGGAAAGATCAAGATGGGGGATGATGAAGTTGAGGAATATCACCCCAATTCATCACTCCAGGGTAATCTGGAAAAGACATGGATCATTGACCGAGGAACTCGGAAACTTGTGAAGGGAAACCATGATATATATTCAAGTGAAAGTATCAATGAGGTTATCATAAGCGAAGCAATAAAGGCACAGGGAAGGGATGCAGTACAATACTCACTTTTGCACATTGATGGCAAGGAATATGATTACGGATGCGTTTCAGATCTTTTTACAACACAAAAAAAAGAACTGGTTTCTGCTTATGCTGTTATGACGAGTGAGCAAAGGCCAAATAATCTTTCCAGATATGAGCATTTTATAAATGTATGCGATAAAAATGGTCTTGATAGAAATACGGTCAGAGAGTATCTGGAATTCGAGATCCTTATAGATTTTATCTTTAGTAACCGCGACAGACATCTGACTAATATAGCTGTCCTGCGAGATGCAGATACTCTAAAGTTCATGTCCATGGCGCCTATTTATGATAGTGGAAAGAGTATGTTGGTTGGCAGGGATATTGTTCCGGTAACAGATAAGTATGTACTCTCTCAGGATGCTCAGGGCTTTAAGGAAAAGGAACTGGAACTTTTAAAGTATGTCCAGAACAAAAAGCTTATTGATATCGGGCTGCTTCCAAGCCAGGAATATATTAGGGAGATGTATCATAAGGATTCGCTGGTGAGCGAAGACAGGATTTCTTTTGTACTTGAAATGTACAAGAGAAAAATCGATATGTACGAGAGATTTGCCTCGGGGGAGAATTTGAGCAGCATAAGATTCTGAAAATAATTTTTCGATAATAAATCAGTGTAAAACAGACCTAAATCAGTGCGATTTGGGTCTGTTTTCTTTTGCTATGATAAAGTATGGTCACTACTACTACATATAAATGGATAAATCAAAATTGTCGGTGCAGCATCACCGGGAGCACCTCCCGGATAAAGGGGTGATTTAATTGAAATATATGTATATCATAATACCTTTAATACTGATCACTATCATATGTGCCTTAATTCCTCCAAGTACCGGGCAACTGCCTAAGGGCCATGCGATAAGTGAGAAGACAGAATTAGACATAAATGGCACCAATATAGGGACGATCATCTTATCTGATAATGTTGACAACCCTGTGCTGCTTGTCTGCGGAGGCGGCCCGGGAATTCCGCAGTATCTGGTAGAGAGTTTATATCCATCGATACTCCCCGAGTATTTTACCGTGTGCTATTTCGATTACAGGGGAACCGGCCTGTCTTTTGAAAGTGATGCCAATCCTGATGATATGACGACAGAGAGATTTATCGATGATGCCATTTTGGTGACAGACTATCTCAGAGACCGCTTTGGACAGGAAAAGATATATATCATGGGCCATTCGTTTGGGACCTATATTGCGTTAAATGTGGTTTCGCTTCACCCGGAGAAATATATCGCATATATGGCTATGTCACAGTGCTGTGATCAGCATCGCTCAGAACTTCTGGCTTATGATTACATGCGTTCTCAGTATGAGGCACAGGGTAACAACTCGATGATTAAGAAGTTTGATAAGTACAGGATACACGAGTCGCAGGAGGATTATAAAAAATATTCCGGCTCAGGTCTCAGAGACAAGGCCATGCATGAACTTGGTGTCGGGACGACATCGGACATGGATAATGTGATAACAGGACTCTTTTTCCCAAGCCTTCGGGTAACAGCTTATACTCCGCTTGAGAGGATAAATCTGTGGAGAGGGAAGGCTTCTTCCGGTAAGTTTGCGGTTCATAATGAATCTAGGATGTTTAATGCGTTTGAAAGCGTCAGAAGCATTGATATACCGATCTGGTTCTTTGCCGGTGAGCATGATATGACATGCGCTACATCGGTGCAGAAGGAATACTACGAGACGATACAAGCACCGGAAAAAGAGTTCTTTTTATATAAAGGATGCGCCCACAGTCCTATCTATGAGGATGGAGTAAGGACGCGGGAAATACTGAAGAAAATGCTTTAGCAGAAGTGGTGAACGAACAGAAGGACAGCAAAATGATTAGACTTATGGAGAACACTGACTTAGCACAATGTGGCATGATTTATGCAAAAGCATTCCCCATGGAACATTGGGGAATAGATTGGACTGCAGAAAATGCAACAGAATATCTTCGCGATTTTTTTGAACAGAAAAGATTTGTTGGATATGTTTATGAAGAAAATGATGAAGTGTTAGGTTGTATATTCGCACTTTGTAAAATTTCCGGAAGCAAAGAAGAGATTTACATTAATGAGATGGCGGTACTTCCCGAACGACAAGGGCATGGAATAGGTAAACAACTATTAAATGCAGTTAAAGATTACAGTAAAGAAAAAGGACTTGCAGGCATTGTTCTTTATACAAGCGAGTATGCACCAGCGGCTAAGTTTTACGAAAAGAACGGATTTAAGTTATCAAATGGAACAATATGTATGTATTGTGAACAATAAATGGTCTATTGGAGATGATATATGGAAATAGCATATAAAGATACAAAAGATTTTAGAGCTAAAGATATTGAAAGGTTGTTTTTGTCAGTGAACTGGGAGTCCGGACATTATCCAGAAAAACTAGTCAAAGCTATGCATAATTCGACACATGTTGTATCAGCATGGGATGGTGACCGTTTGGTGGGGCTGGTTCGCGCATTGGATGATGGGGAGACAGTTGCATTTTTACATTATCTGCTAGTTGATCCTGAGTATCAAGGCTATGCAATAGGAAGAGAATTGATGAAAAGAATTCTGGCATATTTTGAAAAACACCTATATATAAAGGTAATGCCTTCAGATCCGAAAACAATACCATTTTATGCAAAATTTGGTTTTCAGCAATATGAAAACTATTCAGCAATGGTAATAAAGAATTTTGGATGATAGGGGATAGTGATGATGCAATGTCTTATTAGAAAAGCAACAGACAGTGATATAGGAGCACTCCGAGAGCTATATTTGGAGTTAGAAGAGGATGGAGTCAGATATCAGCCAGAGCATTTTGTGATAGGAGAAAGGACTGATGAGTTCTTTCAATCTATCTTTGATAGTGACAACCAGGATATTCTTGTGGCGGATATCGATGGAAAGGCTAGTGGATTTGTTCATGTTACGATCCTTCAGCAAAAGAATGTTTCATGTCTAAAACCTCAAAGCGTTGTATATCTTCAGGATTTGTGTGTCAGAGAAGATATGAGAAATAACGGAATCGGATCAGTTCTTATACGTGCGGCAAAGGACTATGGGAAAGAGCATAAAGTAGATTTCATACGCACACAGGTCTTTCCGGGGAATGTTAACGGGATGCGTTTCTATGAGCGTAACGGATTCTGTGAAATGATGAAAACAATAGAATGTCAATCTTTAGATTGAATATAATAGGAAAAAGAAAAGAGAAAAGCATAGCTGAAGAAAAGACCTTCAAAGTCAGAATGTTGGTCAGTTAAGGAGTCAATATGAGTTTACAGTTATTAAAGGCAAGTACTTCTGATGCGCTTTCATTGAATGGAATATCGAAGCGCGCATTTGACAGTGATGTACTGATCGGTGCGGAATCACCGGGAGGACCTCCCGGATATATGTCATTACAATTTCATACGAAAATGGCACGACAGGGGCATTTGTATAAATTGACAGATGATGGACTCATTGTTGGCGGAGCAATCCTTTTTTTGGAAAATGATGTTTTAAATGTTGGCAGGATATTTGTTGCACCGGAGCATTTTCGAAAAGGGTATGGGCTTTTTATTATGCGAGAAGTGGAGAATATGTTTCCAGAAGTAAGAGAGTATACACTGGATACTCCTATTTGGAATGTCAGGACAAATAGTTTTTATACTAAGCTTGGCTATAAAGAAATAAAGCGCGATAAGGAGTTTGTGTTTTATTCAAAACATTTAGGACACTGAACTCCTATTAAATCAGTGAAAAACAGACCGAAATCAGTGTGATTTGAGTCTGTTTTCTTTTGCTATGATAAAGTATGGTCACTACTACTACATATAAATGTACAGAGGCTAAATTGAAGGCCGTGATACGAGAGATGATTAACAATGGATAGAGTAAGTGGCAGGTTGATCGTGTATTTTGAAGACCCATTCTGGGTGGGCATATTCGAGAGGGTTATCGATAAAAAATTATCAGCAGCTAAAGTGACTTTTGGTGCTGAACCTAAGGACATAGAGGTGCTGGAACTTATTAATCGGAACTATTATCATCTGCATTTTAGTCCGGAGATTGAAACGACCGTAAAGGAAACTAAGAAGAATCCCAAGAGAGCGCAGCGTGATGCGAAAAAGCAGACACTGGAGACCGGCATAGGTACTAAATCGCAGCAGGCTCTCAAATTACAACAGGAGCAGAATAGACTGGAACGGAAATGCAGAAGCCGCGAACAAAAAGAAGCTGAGAATCAACGTTTGTTTGAACTAAAACAGGAAAAGAAAAGAGAAAAGCATAAAGGGCATTGAATTTCATTAACTGGAAAAGAAAGGAAAAGTAATTACACAATTAGATTACTCAATTAAAAATCAGTGTAAAAAGCAAAATAATCAGTGTAATCCATGTTTTCTTTTCTCCAAAGAGTATAGTTACTATACAGTTTATGTTTTACACATTTGGAGGATATTGAATGAAAACCTTGTATTTCAGCTCAACTGGAAATTGCTTGTATGTGGCCAAGTGCTTGGGAGGAGAGTGTTTATCTATTCCCAAGCTGATCAAACAGGGAACCTATGAGATAAAAGATGATGTTGTAGGTATAGTATTTCCGGTTTACGGGCTTTGTATACCACCATATATTGAGGAGTTTTTGCAGAAACTGAAGGTGGAGTGCAACTATCTTTTCGCCATAGCAACTTACGGATGTTTTGCCGGATCTGTTTGCAACGAGGTAAACAAGATTACTCTGGCAAATGGAAGAAAGTTCGACTATATTAATTCAGTTTTAATGGGCGAGAACTGCATTACTTTTGCTGACATGAAAAAACAGGAAGGCGATAGCAAAAAGCAGCAGGACGCAATTGACCAGATTGTGGGCGATATAGTTGAAAAGAAAAAGTATGTAAAGAGGAATTCGTTTTTAAGCAAACTTATTACAAGTGGTCATAAGAAAAAGTATGAGTTTCCTATAGGAATTGGCATTACAGAAGAAGTTACCGTGAACGATGCGTGTACGGGATGTGGCACATGTTCAAGACTTTGTCCAATGGGAAATATACATATTGAAAATGGTCGTCCTCTCTTTTCAAAGAGCTGTATAAGCTGCGGAGCATGTATCCAGAACTGCCCTAATAATGCTATCCACCATAATAGAGAGAAAAGTTCTGCCAGATATAGGAATCCACATATAGAAATTGGTGAGCTTTTAATTTCTTAACGATGAAATAGAGGAGAAAACAATGAGTAATTACACAATTAGATTAGAAGAAAAGAAAGATTATAGAGAAGTAGAAAATTTAGTAAGAGAATCATTTTGGAACGTGTATCGTCCCGGGTGCAGTGAGCACTATGTAATTCATGTACTGAGAAATGATCCTGCATTTATCCCAGAACTTGACTTTGTCATGGAGCAGGATGGGAAGCTGATCGGACAGAACATGTTCATGAAAACTTTCATTGAGGCTGATGATGGAAGGACTATTGATGTGCTTACCATGGGCCCCATTGGAATTACACCTGAACTTAAGAGAAAAGGCTATGGAAAGGCTATCTTAGATTATTCCCTTGAAAAGGCTGCAGAGATGGGATTTGGAGCAGTTCTTTTCGAGGGGAATATCGGATTCTACAGCCACTGCGGATTTGACTATGCAAGCAAGTTTGGGATCAGATACCATGACCTTCCGGAGGGCGAAGATGCGTCATTTTTCCTGTGCAGAGAGCTGATTCCGGGATATCTTGATGGCATCACAGGGGTGTATCAGACACCGAAGGGTTACTATGTTGAAGACTCAGATGTCGAGGAGTTTGACAAGACATTCCCTCCGAAGGAGAAATTAAAGCTTCCCGGACAGATTTTTGATTAATGACAGGAGAATTTAGATGGAAACAGATAGAATAAGGGTTTATCCTGCCAGCAGAGAGCAGATGGAGAGCAGCATCCTGGCAGAAAAGGATGATGAACTTAAGAAGGCATACGGTGAAATGCTTGATGGGTGCCTTGCGCATCCAGACCAGTGGGACTGGTATGCTATGTGGATGATAGAAAAGACAGATGGGACGCACATCGGAGAATTGTGCTTCAAAGGACTTGAGGAAGACAATCCTGAAATCGGATATGGGATTTTGGAAGAGTTTCAGGGAAATGGCTATGCGACAGAGGCTGTTAAGCTGGCACTACAATGGGCATTTGACCACCATGGAATTGTTGCTGTAGAGGCTGAGACAGATCCTGACAATGTTGCGTCTCAGAAAGTCCTGAACAAATGTGGATTTAAACCTAACGGAAAGATCGGAGAAGAAGGACCGAGATTCATTGTCTACAACGAGGAGTGGATGAAAAAATGAAGATCTTAGTGCTTAACGGTAGCCCCAAGAGAGAAAAAAGCGATACCATGAATATAACTCGTGCTTTTTTAGATGGGATGGGAGAGATACGGGAGCATGTTATTCATATTGAAAACGTTATAGATAAGCACATTGAATACTGTAGCGGGTGTTTTACATGTATGCGAAACAAAGGAACCTGCGTATATGATGACGATATGGCAGGTATTCTTAGAGAGATTACAGAAAGTGATCTGCTGGTATTTAACTTTCCACTGTACGCTTATGGGATGCCAGCACCGATGAAAGCGGTCATAGACCGTCTGCTCCCTCTTACATCAATGGAGATGAGAGAAGTGGAGGGGAGCTATCGTCACGTAGGACGATCAGATTTTTCCAATCTGAAATTTGTTATGATCTGCGGATGCGGTTTCCCAAACAGCAGGAATAACTTTGAACCTGTGGTGGATCAGTTCAAGAAACTGTTTCCACGGAATCATACAATCATAACTATTCCTGAAAGCCCTATGTTTAGCGCGCCAGAGGCGGCTCCAGTAACAGTTCCCCGCCTTCAGCTGGTGAAAACGGCAGGGAAAATATATGCTGAGAACTTCTGTATCCCGGAAGATCTTTTGGCGGAGATCAAATCTCCAATGATTCCAGAAGAGCAGTATGCAAGGATTGTCAATCAGTGAGTTCAGATGGAAAGCTTTTGCAATTCTGTATGCTGTTGGCATACTTAACGAAATAAGAAAGGAATAATATTATATGGAAATTAAGCTTGCTGATAAACATAACTTCACCCACGATTCACTGAAAGACTTTCAGCGATATCAGAAAGTGAAGAATGTGTACCGTCTACATGAAGGAAAAATGATATTGGTTTACAATCCCTTCACAGAGGATTGGGATCTTGCACGCCGCCTACAAAAAGCTGATGATATTCTCAGTGGGCGATATGTAACATACTGCGCGTTTGAGGAAAACTGTGTGGTTGGCGAGATTATGCTGATCCCTCAGCTAAATAAAAGGCGACTCATCATAGATAGCTTCCATGTGTCTACGGAATACCGTCGTCGTGGAATTGGCAGATCCCTGCTTGAAGCCGCCAGACAGGAAGCCCTGAAGAGAGGAGCGCATGCCTTGTATGCATCCTGTTGTTCATCTGAGGAAACGATAAACTTCTACTCCGCTATGGGTTTCCGCCTCAGTTCTGACCCTATTTCTTCCTGTGTGGAAGATGAGCCATATGATCTTCAGATGGAATGCATGATCACCCCATACTAATTGAACCGTCGATAGAAATAAGTGAAAAACAGCCCCAAATGAGTGTAATCTCGGGGCTGTTTTTTGTTTGGTGATAAAGTGATGATCGGAAAAGACGTAAAGATTTCTTGTTTTTGGGAGGAAAAAAGCTATGAAGAAATTTACAATCTCAAGTTTCCTGTCCTGGATGAAACGTCTTAGTCACAGTAGACATGAACGTTATGAAAAAGGAATGACTGAATACGACGGATGGCGTGATGCTTGTAGGGATGAAATAAAGAAAAATATCGGAGGTATAAGATAACAATCATATGGAAAAGCGTGTAAAATGGTACGTAGGTCTAAGCTATTTTGTATTTTGGTTTATGGTGCTGGGATTATGCGGGACAGCAAGCATGGTGTTTCATTGCCCGCCGGTTGTAATGAGGATTTTATCTAATATCTGCGCGTGGGCACCTACGATTGTGCTGCTTATAGGCTTTAAGTATTTTTGTCCTGGCCGCAATATTGCTGACTTTTACAAAAAAGCTATTGGCGGAAAGGTAAACATAGTAACGCTGATCGTTGCAGCTATTATAACTCTTGGTGCGACTATCGTTACGGTAATGATCTTATCATTGCTCCAGGGGAAGGCATTTGGTGAATACTGGAATCTTGGATCCTACCCGTTCTGGGCGTCATTTTTATTCTCGATCACAACGGGGCCAACAGGAGAAGAGTCAGGCTGGAGAGGTTATCTTCGTCCATACCTTAATGCAAAATACAGTTTTTTCAGTGCATCAGTGATACAGGGAGTTATATGGGCGTTCTGGCATACCATTCTGTGGTTTGTAGATTCAGATTATATGGGAATCCAGATGATACCATACGTTCTGTCCAACGTCATCGTAATGACGGGACTTTGCTTTATCATGAATCTTTTCATGGAAAAGAATGACAATCTGATCTATGGCATAGTGATACACTTTTGCTTTAATTTCCTGTATTGTTTCTTACAGGTTGATATCTGGTTTTATGTTGTACTGTCAGCAATATACATGGTGATTATTGCGCTGATATGTTGGAAAAAGAATGTGATGTCAAAAGAATGATATCCGTTTAAAATAACAAGAAGGAGGAAGGACATGATCAATTGCAGTGTATATGCTCCATGCAGATGAAAAATATTTGTATGGAGGTTAAATAATAATGAAAAACAGAATAAAGGAATTAAGAGATTTTTACATAATCTGGATCACACAGAGTCTGTCACAGCTTGGAAGTGCAATAACAGGATTTGCGCTTACACTGTGGATGTATGAAAAGACTGGATCAGCGCTGAGTACAGCAGCGCTTACAATCTGTACATATGCGCCATATGTCATTATGAGCATTTTTGCCGGAGCAATAACAGATAAATTCGATAAAAAGAAAACTATGCTCATATGCGATCTTTTAGCGGCACTTACAACGGTTGTTGTATTTGTACTGTACAAAACTGATACGCTGACCATGTGGCATCTATATGCCATCAATGCCTTTTCGGGTCTTATGAACACTGTTCAGCAGCCTGCTTCAGAAGTGGCATATTCACTTATCGTTCCAAAAGAGCATTATCAGAAGACCAGTGGCTTTCAGCAATTGTCCCGTTCGCTTATTTCAATTGGCAATCCGCTGATAGCTGCAGCACTCTATGGACTGGCTGGGTTGGATACGGTTATTGCGGTAGATCTTCTGTCTTTTGCCATAGCATTTGTGGCATTATTGTTCTTTATAAAACTGCCTGAGATCAAGGACGGAACAAGTAAGGACGAAAACGTGATCAAACTGGCTAAAGAGGGGCTAAAG
Organism: uncultured Butyrivibrio sp.; assembly: GCA_947167765.1. GTDB lineage: Bacteria > Bacillota > Clostridia > Lachnospirales > Lachnospiraceae > Butyrivibrio. Next base: position 11,799 of record CAMVJI010000014.1, read on the forward strand.
TTCCTAAAAGAAACTCCGCTCATACTTACTGTAATACTGTTTATGGCGGGGGTTAACCTCACAGCTTCAGCCTTTGATGCTGTACTTCCGGCCCTTGTTATACCTCAAAAAGGTAACAATGTTTATGGGATCGTAACAGCATGCTCAGGACTGGCCATGGTAGCAGGAAGTTTCCTTCCAATGATCCTGCCAAAGCCCAAGGACAGGGTAAGAGTCATATATCTCACGATGCTTTTTGCGCTGGGGATAGAGAACTTTTTACTGGCCTTTGCAAGAAGCTCTGTTTTATGGTGCATAGGCCAGATAATAGGATGGGTGTTTGTTCCACTCATGGCAGCCAACCAGAATGTAATAATGCGCAATGTCATTCCAATAGAGCTTCAGGGAAGAGTATATGCTTGCAGAAATACTCTGCAGTTCTTTACTATTCCAATCGGACTTTTCCTTGGCGGACTCTTTGTAGACAAGATCTGCGAACCGTTTATGGCATTGAAAAGTAATGATCCGTTCTGGACTTTTCTTTTCGGAAGCGGAAAGGGATCAGGCGCCGCAATGATGATGTTCATTCTTGGTGTGACAGGAACAGTCATTTGCATAACATCTGGTCAGATTATGAAGAGATATAAATATACTGAATGATACTTTTGACTTAAATTTCAGTGTAAAACAGCCTCAAATGAGTGTAAATTTGAGGCTGTTTTTTGTTTTGTGATAAATATATTATTGGAAAAAAAGAAATTAAAGATTAATGACAGGTGGGAGGAATAGGATGAAAACCATAGGAATTATAGGCGGTATGAGTTGGGAGAGCACCGTTACATACTACGATATCATAAATAAAGAGGTGATAAAGCATCTAGGCGGTTTTCACAGCGCAAAAATACTAATGTATAGCGTTGATTTTGCTGAGCTTGAAGCCAATATGAAGAATAGCTACTGGCAAGGAAATGCTGTGATCCTGGCAGATGCTGCAGTAAGACTTGAAAGAGCTGGTGCTCACTTCATTGTAATAGCAACAAATACAATGCATAAGCTGGTTCCTGAGATCGAAAAAGAAATAAGTGTACCGATCCTTCATATAGCTGATGCTACCGCTGATGCAATAAAGCGCGATGGAATAAAGAAAGTTGGCCTTCTTGGAACCAAGTTTACGATGACTCAGGGCTTTATCATAGATAAGCTTGCTGATGCAGGGCTTGAGGTGGTACTTCCTGATCCCAAGGATATGGAACTTATCAATGATGTTATTTTTAATGAGCTCTGCCTTGGAAAGGTGCTTGATTCATCCAGGGAGGAATATAAGCGCATAATCAAAGGAATGAAATTAAAAGGTGCTGAGGGCGTGATACTTGGCTGCACTGAGATTGGTATGCTCATAAAGGAAGAGGATAGCGTACTTCCTACCTATGACACAACAATCATTCATGCAACAGCAGCTGCTGGTAAAGCACTCGATTGATGCCATAATGGAGTTTGGTTATGAATAGGATTAATGTTAAGAAAACTATCTCAATAGTGGCAGTTGCATTGGTTTTACTAATTTTCCTGGACTATGGCTTTTCTGTGTATTGCTACAATAATATATTTGGCAAAAGACTGGAAACTTATGAACCAACATCCCTTAAGCTTTCAGATTTTGAAGGGCTAAACGCAACTCACTACGAGTTTCCATCGGACAAGGGGCAGATGCTTTCAGGATACTTATATAGTACCGGTAGCGAGCCTAAGGGGATAGTGGTTATTGCCCACGGATTTGGTTCTGGCCACAATTTCTATATGGAAGCCGCGAACTTTTTTGCCCAGAACGGATACTATACCTTTGCATATGACGTTACAGGCAATGATGAGAGTGAAGGAGAGGCTATAGGCGGAATCCCACAGGGTGTGATAGATCTTGATAACGCAATTAGCTTTGTTGAGGATAGCGGTAATTTCCCGGATGTTCCTATTATGCTCTTTGGTCATAGCTGGGGAGCATACAGCGCCTGCAGCGTACTTGAGTATCACCCTGAAGTTGCGGCTGTGATCGCTATATCTGGATGCAACAAGTCATCGGATGTTTTTGAGGTTGGTGCTAAAGAGCAGCTTGGACCATTTACAGCTCTTATGATGCCATGCATAAGACTTTATGAGCGGATCAAGTTCGGTAAATACGCGAAGTCTACAGCCATGAAGGGATTTAAATCAAGCGATACCAGAGTAATGGTAGTCCACAGCGAGGATGACAATGTTGTAGGAATCTCCTATGGGTATGACATTTACTATGACAAATACAAGGATGACGCCAGGTTTTCTTTTATGAAACTAAAAGACAAGGGTCACAGCTATGTATTTAATGACATGACTTATATTGATGAATTCAATGCCGGATTTGATAAATGGCTTGAAACCCTGGACTATGATTATTCCGCTAGTGAGAACCAGGATAGGTTCATTGCTGACAAGGCAGATTATATACACAAAAACCTTGACAGAAATAGATGGAGCAACAAGCTTGATACAGGAATGTTTCAGGATTTTTTGGCATTTTATAATGATGAAGATGATATGAAATCAGCCAGTATTACAGCAGGCTGGATGCAGGTTGTATTTGGACCATGTGTAGGAGGAATAGTTGCAGAATAACTACTTACAAAAACTAGCTGAAGACTATCAGGTCGGCCAGATTTTGAAAACTAATGAGACCAGCAAAGAGAATGGACTTACTCTGACAGAGGAAGAAGCGAAAGCCTTAGTGGCTGCCAGAGGAGACACTCTGAGGGAAGAAAGGCGCGTGGAATTTGGCGATAGCATAAGCCCAAAGCTTATCCGTACTTTTGCGGATTCTTCATTTATCAATCAGGAAGATTATGCCGAAATTATTGCCCGTTTGCAGGAGATCTTTTTCCTGTACAAGAACGAATCAATGGATATGGTTTCAGATGATGAACTGCTTGCGATCATGAAAAAAGCTTACGAGAATGAGTCTGCGGGTGACCTTGAGTATCTTGAAGGAACGGCACTTGAGGCTTTTGCTAGAAGCGTCAGGGCCGGAGAAAACTGGGCTGACAGATATAAGCGTGAGAAATTAAACTTAGGAGACGATTTTGATGAAGTATGATCCCGAAGAGCTTATTCCTATAGTTGCTGAATTAACTGACCTGTATACCAGGGGTGAGAGTACCTCCGTTACTTATGAGGCAGCACAGCATCTCATGGAAGCGGTTTTGTATTGCATTCATGAAGCGGAGACAATGCAGGACAATGGTTTGATATCTTTCGGACAAACAGATGTTAGAAGCCTGTATGAAGCAGGGCTTCAGGAGGTTGTAGATAAGGTTGAGCGCGCCAAGGAAAAATATAAGGCGCTCATATCTTCATTTTCCTCGTATGGCAATCGCAATCTGAATGATACAGTTTTAAAAGCAATTCCGGGATTTTTTAAACTATATTCTCCAAGGTTTTCTCCGCAGGAGACCATCATTACGATGGATTATCCTACGGTAGTCCCCGTTGAAGGCAAGACGGGAATTGATGCCATAGAAGAGTATATTGATAAGATTCAGGCAGAGCAGAATTTTTTGGCTAAATTTGCACCTGGATACGTTGAGCAGGTTTTAAGAGCCTACACCGCTGATTACAAGGATCAGTTTTTTAATCTGTCAGAGATAGTATTTGAGATGAGTGATTCTTTGGAAGGTGATAAGAAATGAAGAAAAAAAGAGCGTTAAAAGTTTTGTCCGTTATAGCAGTAATCATCATATTACTGATAGTTTTGTTCCGGACATTTGTCATAAAGAATTATAAAGGAAGGCCAACGAGTGGAGAGTACGAGTTTGCACAGGTTTCGGCGATACTGACTGATGAAAGCAGACTCGAAACATTTGAGTGGGATGGCTCAAAGCGTGAAGTTCCGATACATTTCTATTTTCCCAAGAACATAGATGAGTTCCAGGAAAACACGCTGCCTGTCGTAATTTTTAGCCACGGCGCATTTGGCTATTATCAGAGTAACAGTTCAACCTATATGGAGCTTGCAAGTCACGGATATGTAGTGGCATCTTTGGATCACCCCTATCATTCTTTTTTTACAAAAGATACTACAGGCAAGACCATAACTGTAGATAAGGAATTCTTCCAGACGGCTCTTTCTGTTGGAGGCAGCGATGTTCCGGAATCCGAGATTTATGACATTACATCTAAGTGGATGGACCTTCGCATTGCAGATATGAATTTTGTAATAGATGAGCTGAAAAGAACCGGTAAAGAGAAGACACTGACTAATGTCTGGTTCTATGACGACAAGGACAAGGAGCTTATTACTGCAGTTTTGAAGGCGGCTGATTTTGAAAAAATAGGCCTGATGGGACATTCTCTTGGCGGAGCAACTGCCGTTACAGTGGGAAGAAGATCAGACATCTCTGCTGTTGTAGATATCGATGGAACTATGCTGGGAGAAGAAACAGGTGTAGAAGGAGGCGCAGTTACGATCAACGAAGAGCCCTATGAAACACCACTTTTTGCCATAGCTAATGAAGAGCATCACAGGCAGGAAATGGAGGCGGTTCAGAATTCCTATGCCTATGCCAACAATATAGTCATGAAGAATGCAACCTGCGGATATGAGACATATTTTAAGAATGCGGGACACATGAATTTTACTGACCTTCCGCTTATATCACCGCTTCTTGCAAACCTCCTGGGAACAGGCAGTGTTGACGCGGGAGAATGCATTGATACAATGAACGGCTTGATCCAAAGGTTCTATGACTGTTATTTGAAAAATGAAGGGGAGTTCTCTGTAGAAGAAAGTTATTGAGAATAAAAATAAGTGTAAAACAGACCCGGATAAGTGAACTAAAGGGTCTGTTTTTTATTTGGTGTTAATGTGATATTCAAGGGATGGCGAGCATACAGGTCGGTTGAAGGAGATTGATGTGATGGAAAAAAAGAATTCGATTTTTGGAAGTGTTAAATTTTATAAAAATGTGCTGGCGATAGCAGTACCTATAATGCTTCAGCAGCTTATACAGAGTATGGTGTCGCTGATAGATAATTTTATGGTATCCGGGCTTGGGGACATATCCATGTCCGGAGTAAATGTGGCCGGACAGGTGCTTTTTGTGTTTATGGTCTTAATTAACACGATCACCATGACTGGTGGAATATTCCTTACGCAGTTTTTTGGTGCAAAAGATCGCGGTGGAATGCAGCAGGCGTTTATGTTTAAGCTGCTTGCAGGGTTTGTGGCGCTCATTCCATACCTTATGGTCTGTCTTGTATATCCAAGAGAGATTCTGTCACTTATGGTTATTGGAAACACACAGGCGCCTCTTATTCTTGATGAGGCAGTTCCATACATACGGATCATGGCTATTGTGGGAATTCCCATGATCATTTCTATGAGTATCGCAAGTTCACTAAGAGATATGGGAAAAGTCAAAACTCCACTTGCGGTAACAGTAGTAGCAACTCTTACTAATACGGTATTCAATTACCTTCTTATCTATGGAAATTTTGGGATGCCTGCACTTGGTGTAAGGGGAGCAGCTTATGCCACAGTTATAGCCAGAACACTGGAGTTTGTAATATTTGCATTCATCTATTTCAGGAGCAAACCTGATTTTGCAGTTCGCTTAACAAGGGACTTTATGTTAGATGGAAAGTTGTTCAGGGAAATTTTAAGAAAAGGCGCTATGATGCTGCTTTGTGAAATGACCTGGGTACTTTCAGAAACTTTGACGACGGCTATCTATAACGGAAGAGGCGGAGCAGATGTAGTTTCAGGTATGGCGTCCAGTTTTGCTATAGCTAACCTGTTTTTTGTAGCATTTGGTGGAATCTACTCAGCAACTACCGTAATAATTGGAAAAACCCTTGGAGAAGGAAATCTTGAAAAAGCCCGCAAAGAAAAAACCTGGCTTTTATCAGGAGCTATCGTATTTGGTGTTGCCATGACTTTTGTCGGATTTGCTACAACACTTATCATTCCTGTTGTGTTTGGAAAGCTAAGTCCAAGCGCTATTGCAATTTCAAGGAGTATGGTAATACTTATGGCATTCTTTATGCCTGTATGGGTACTTGTAAACGCACAGCAGGCTATTGCAAGATCCGGCGGCGACACAAAGATGGGCGCATATGCAGATGCTGGAATAACAATAGTAGTCATGCTCCCTATGCTTTTCCTGCTTGCAAGATATACCGATTTCGGTCCGGTAAAGATGTACCTTTGCGTAAAGCTTCTGGATATTGTCAGGACCGTTATATTCCATTTTTGGCTAAAGAAAGAGCGCTGGCTTAATAATCTTGCTGGTGAACATCAGTCAGAGCCACTCGTACAGAAAGCTTCCTAAAGCTTATGGAGGAAAAGAAAATGAATACTATATTGGCAGCAATTGGAATTATTGGTGGTCTTCTTTGTGCTACTGCAGATCTTTTGCTGGATTTAAAGGGACCGAAAAATAAGAAACTTGGTAAGATGGGCGTCATTGACAGCGAATGGAAAAATATGGCCCACTGGAGGTTTGTGTGGTCTGACATCCTCGCGATGTTTGCAGTACCTATGTACTCCTGCGGGTTTATTGCGCTCATGATGACTCTTCACGATGAGCATCCGGTTATTGCAACAACGCTTTCTGTAATATTCCTGATCGGGGCAATGGGAGGATTCATGATCCACACTTTCCTTTGCCAGCAGCCAACAATATACAGAAAGATCATAGCAAAAGCTGATGGAATGCTTGCTGAAGATGTGATCCAGTCAGCTTTCAGACAGATTTATGTACCGTTTTTTACGCTTTATTCAATGCTGGTCATCATTCCGGCGATCGCTGTCATAGTGCTTATTATTATGGGCTTTATCCATGCTCCAATATGGTGCGTGATATTAAATCCGGTAGTTTTCCAGCTCGTTGGTTTTTTGTTCAGGGCGACTAAACTGGATATCTTTATTGATGCACCAAGCTGTTGTGCTGCAAGTCTGGGACTTGCTTCATATGGATTATTGGCACTACTCTGCTTATAATCTTTATATATAGATGAACAAGGAGCAAACCATGTACCGGAGACTGATCCTGAACGATTGTAAAAATAATAAGTTTACAACCATTGCTACCTGCATATTCATGACGTTAAATGCTGCTCTTTTAGGGCTTTGCATCCTTCTTTTTGTGAGCCTTTCAGGATCTATCGATAAACTGATGGAGGTGGCGAAGACCCCTGACTTTCTTCAGATGCATACAGGAGATCTGGATGAAGACGACATAGCAGGATTTGCAAAAGGGCGAAATGACGTTGAAAGCATGCAGATCTGCAAATTCCTTAATATTCCAAACAGTCAGATACTAATTGGTGATAAAACCTTTGATGGAAATATGCAGGATAACGGCGTTTGTTATCAGAGCGAGAGCTTTGACTACCTGGTGGATATGGACAACAACGTGATATATCCTGTGGCGGATCAGGTCTATGTTCCAGTCTGCTATAAAAAAGAGTACGACATAGCTCAGGGAGAGCTGATGCGCATAGGCTCAGAGACGCTGTCTATCGCTGGATTTATCAGAGACTCTCAGATGAATTCTATGATGGCGTCCTCAAAGCGCTTTCTGGTTAGTAATGAATACTATGATAAATTAAGCTCCATTGGGAGCGAAGAGTATCTCATAGAGTTTAAATTAAAGAAAGGCAGTGACATTGGCGCTTTTACTACAGCTTATGAAGATGCACTCCTTCCAGGCAATGGACCAACCATCACCTATCCTCTTATCAGGATGATGAATGCCCTGTCTGACGGAATGATGATAATGGTGATCCTGCTGATCAGTGGCGCCATGCTGTTTATATCAACTCTCTGCATCAGATGCCTTATTCTCACCGGCCTTGAAAAGGATAAGCTTGAGATCGGAATGATGAAGGCCGTAGGCGTATCTGGCAGGGATATACGAAAAATGTATATCTCCAAGTATCTGATCCTTTCAGCAACAGGAACTGTACTGGGCTTTTTGATAGCTCTTTTTGCTGCTGGGCCCCTGTCGGCACAGATGAAAGCGTTGTATGGAGATGCTGTAAATCACGGACTCATCTATATTCTAATGATCGCGGGAGAGGTGCTTGATGAAGCCATGATTCTGTTATCTATTAACAGGACCTTAAAGGGGATAGATAAGGCGCCCACCGTCGCAGTCTTAAATGGCATTGGGAGCTTTGGAAAAAAGAAAAATCTATGGTTACCTGCTGGTATCATCACAGCAGTGTCAGTGTTTATGATGCTGGTTCCTTTAAACCTCTCAAGTACACTTAAAGCGCCGGAATTTGTAACCTACATGGGAATTGGCTCTGGCCAGATAAGAATTGATGTACGACAGACTGAGGATGTTTCGGGAATTTCAGAGAATTTGGGAAAAGAACTATCGAAGGACCAGAGCGTATCTGACTTTGTCCTGATGAGAACAGGCAGCTATAAGGTGAAAATGCCTGATAGTCAGACCTACAACCTGCTCATCGAAAACGGCGATCACAGTAAATTCCCAGTAAAGTACAGTAAAGGCAGCTTCCCAAAGTCTGATAGAGAGATAGCTCTTTCAATCTTAAATGCCAGGGAGCTTGGATTGGACATAGGAGACAGCATAGATGTTTGTTTAAAATCACCTGATGGCAGCTCGGTAGAGAAAACCTGCATGATCAGCGGTATTTACTCAGATATAACTAATGGAGGAAAGACAGCAAAAGCCAGCTTTGACCCTGAGATGGACATTACGCCTGTGATGTGGAGTATCGTCTATGTAACTTTGAATGATGAAAGCCTGGTTCAGGACTGGACTGAAAAGTTCAGGAATGCCCACGGATCAGTTAAAGAAAGCATGAAGGTCACATCCATCAAAGAATACCTGGATGGAGTCTATGGACAGACTATAAGTAACATTGGAAATGCATCTGTAGTAACTTCGGCATTTGTTATGATAGTCCTTTTCGTGGTAATCCTATTGCTCTTAAGGCTCCTTATCTGGAGAGAGCGAAGTGACAGCTCTTTAAAGAAGGCGCTAGGTTTTACCTCCAGGGATGTGCAAAATGAGTATTTGAAGAATGTATTTTTAGTATCTGCTATTGGTATCGTTGTTGGAATCCTGGCTGGGGTATTTCCGGGCCAGCTACTGGCAGGGATTTTTCTGAGCAGCCTCGGAGCTCAGGGCTTTAGATTTATCATCAACCCGGTTCAGGTATTTGTGCTGGTTCCAGTGATATCTCTTTTCACAGTATTAGCGGCAGCCTGGGCAGGGCTTATAGAGATCAGATCAATCCGTGCATTTGAGTGTCTCCGGTAAGGAGCAGGAAGGCAGAATATATGAGTAAGCTTCTGGAAGTGAAAAACTTAAAAAAGGGCGAGATCCTTCGAGGTATCAGCTTTGATCTTCATGAAGGCGAGATGGTGGCGATCATGGGCCCTTCCGGATCAGGTAAATCAACGCTTCTGTATAATGTATCAGGAATGGACAGATCTGACGAGGGAGAGGTCTTTCTTTCGGGTACAGAAATAAGAGCTTTAAGAGAAGACGAGATAGCTGGTATCAGGCTTCATAGGATGGGCTTTGTTTTCCAGCAGATGAACTGTCTTTCAAACCTTGATCTGATCGATAACATCGTTTTTCCCGCCATCCATGCAGACAGGAAGAACAAGGATATGTATTATGCCAGGGCAAAAGAGCTGATGGCGAAATTTCACATAGAAGATATTGCCGAGAGAAAAATAAATGAAGTGTCAGGCGGTCAGCTTCAAAGAGCCTGCATTTGCAGAAGCATGATAATGAAGCCGGATATCATTTTTGCAGATGAGCCTACAGGGGCCCTTAACCAGTCCTCTTCATCGGAAGTAATGGACGCCTTTTTAAGGATCAATAGTGAAGGTACAGCGATCCTCATGGTTACCCACGACAGCAAAGTTGCAAGCAAATGCGGAAGGATCCTTTACATCCTTGATGGCGAGATAAAAGGCGAGCTTAAACTGGGCCAATTTGATGAGACGCATGAAAAAGAGCGTGAACAGTGTGTGACCAGGTGGCTGACGGACCTTGGCTGGTAGTATAGTAATATGTGTGGAGGAGCACATGAAATGAAGCTGTTTTTACTTGAAGACGATGACGCAATTGGAATGGGGCTTAAGTACTCTCTGGAAAAAGAGGGGTATGAGGTCGTTCATGTTAAAACCAAGGCAGATGCAGAAGGCGCTTTTAGCATAAATACATTTGATATATGCATCCTGGATATCAATCTTCCGGATGGAAATGGCTATGATGTCTGCAAATTCATCAAAGAAAAAGAGGACGTTCCGGTAATCTTTTTGACAGCAAGCGATGCAGAAGTCAACGTGGTCATGGGCCTAGAGATGGGTGCAGATGATTACGTGTGCAAGCCCTTCAGGATCAATGAGCTTATGGCCAGGATCAAGACTGTTCTTAGGAGAAGTGGCAAGGGGTTGGCTAATTCTGGAGCGGAGAGAAGCGGGATCCTTGAAATAAAAAACGTCCGCATTCATACTGGCGAAGCTAAAGTTGGCTTATTGGATGAGTCGACTGAAAAAGAGGAAATGGTTGAGCTTACTGCCCTGGAATACAGATTGCTTTTAGCATTTTATAATAACAGGGGCGTTGTTATGTCAAGAAGTCAGCTCCTTGAAGAGATGTGGGATGTAAGCGGTGATTTTGTCAACGATAATACTCTTACTGTCTACATCAAAAGGCTAAGGGATAAGATAGAGAAAGACCCGGCTAACCCTCAGATCATTAAAACCGTCAGAGGACTTGGGTATATACTTGAAAAGTGATACGAAGATTTTGGACTATATAGCTCAACTAGCATGATTGGGGAATTGAAAAATGTTCAGAAATAAGGAATTCAAGTTTATGTTTATTACGGCAGCTGTTTTTACAGCTGCTCTTTCTGTATGTGGATATGCTATTTGTGGCGTAGCTGCAGCTGTTTTGGTATTGATCCTGGGAATAGGCATTACAACAGGGTTTGTGATGATCACAAGGCGAAGATATGCTGATATTGATGCCCTGAATTCTTATCTTGTAAGAGTTCTTGCCGGAGATGAAGCCCCTGGTATTCTGGATCAGGAAGAGGGCGAACTGTCACTTCTTAAGACAAACATCTACAAGGCTACATCTACTCTTAATTATCAAAAAGATCTTTTATCAAAAGATAAGCTGGCACTTTCAAATGCCATAGCAGATATCAGTCATCAGCTCAAGACTCCTCTGACATCCATGATCGTCATGAACGATCTTTTAAAGACAGAGGATGATGAAGGGAAACGAAAGGAATTTCTTACAACCCAGTCAAATCAGCTGGACAGGATGAGCTGGCTTATTCAGACGCTTTTAAAATTATCAAAGATCGATGCAGGGACCATAACCATGAAGCCTGAACAAGTACAGGCTGGGCTCCTTGTTCAGGAAGTCATAAAAGCCTTTGAAATTCAGATGGAACTTAAAAATATAAGCTGTAAAAAACAAATTTCTGATATTTCTTTTAACTGCGACAGAAACTGGACTATAGAAGCACTTCAAAATATAGTGAAAAACTGCATTGAACATATGGAGAGTGGGGATGTGCTATCTATAAGTACGTCGGATACCAATATCTACAAGGAGATCACAATAGAAGATACAGGCTGCGGAATAGCAGGGGAAGACCTTCCGCATGTTTTTGAAAGGTTCTATAAAGGGAAAAATGCCGGCAAGGACAGCGTTGGTATAGGGCTTGCTCTTTCAAAGACTATTATTACCAGCCAGCATGGCGACATTATTGTTGAAAGCACCGAAGGAGTGGGGACAAAGTTCTCTGTGCGGTTTTATAAGACAATCATTTAAGGGCGAAACATTGAAATCCTGGGAATATTACAAAATTGTTATGAAAAAGTCACGGGATTGTAAGCATGGAAAACTAAACTTTTCTTAGACAATGAAAAAATGTTTAAGAAGGGAGACAGAATAGAAAATGAACATTTTGGAAATTAAAAACCTTTGCAAAGTTTATGGAACAGGAGAGACAAGAGTTGATGCTCTAAAAGATGTCTCTTTTGATATAGAACAGGGAGAGTTTGTGGCAATCGTAGGACCCTCCGGGTCTGGCAAGTCCACACTGCTCCATATTCTTGGCGGGGTTGACGTCCCTACATCGGGAAGCTGCAACATCGCAGGTACGGACATCGGAAAACTTGATGAGACCAAGCTTGCGATCTTCCGAAGAAGAAATATCGGACTTATTTATCAGTTTTACAACCTTATTCCAATCCTGAACGTGGAAGAGAATATGACACTTCCAATCCTTCTGGATGGAAAGAAGCCTGACAAGAAGCTACTTAATGACCTTGTGGAAAAGCTTGGATTAAAAGAGAGATTATCACATCTTCCAAATCAGCTCTCTGGAGGTCAGCAGCAGAGGGTATCAATAGGTAGGGCGCTTATGAATCATCCAGCTCTGCTTCTTGCAGATGAGCCCACAGGTAACCTGGATTCTGAGAACAGTAAGGAGATCATTTCGCTACTTCGAAAGTTCAACAAGGAAAACAACCAGACGGTCATCATTATCACCCATGATGAAAAGATAGCTCTTTCTGCTGACAGAGTTATCACCATCGAGGATGGCCAGATAACAAGAGATTCGAGGAAAGAAGGGGTGATGGCATCATGAACATTGTATCAACCCTGACACTTAGACACCTTCTTGGAAACAAGAAAAGATCGGTGGTAACAATACTTGGAATTGTGGCATCGACGGCACTTATAAGCGCCATTATTTTAGGCGTATTTTCTTTCTTTAAGTTCTTTGGTTATCTGTCCATACAGTCTGACGGAAACGTACATGCTCAGTTCAGTGAGATCACATATCAGCAGTATGTATCACTGTCAGAGGATGATAGGATTGAAAGCGTTGGCCTGTGCGATACAACAGAGCAGAAAACCGGTGTAAGACTTAATAGCGGCAAAGAAGAGCGCTTTAGCATTGGAAATATTGAGCAGGCAGATCCTGTATATATGTCAATGAGGGTAATATCAGACTATGATGGAGTCCTTCCAAAGAACTCCTCCGAGATAGCAGTTGAAGAGCAGTTCCTTGTTGATAATGGCCTGGAGAATCTGAAAATCGGAGATACCCTTACCTTTGAGCAGGGCTACAGATATATGTACGATGAGCAGGGTAAATTATTATACCTGGGAGGAAACTACAGGTCAGATGAACAGTTCAAGGCGCTGTCCACTGAGACCTGCACAGTGACAGCTATTCTTCACGGCAACAAACCTACCGGAAGCTGGGATATTATAAGATGCCTGGATGAAGGCTATTTTCCTGACTCTGAAAAGGCCCAGGTGGTAATCTTGCTAAAAAACTGTGACCATACAGCGCTTAAGCAGATCAAGCACATCATCGCAGATCATGAGATCCAAAAGTACGATCTTAATACAGAGTATCTGCTTAGCTGCTTCGCTTTTGAAGGAAGCGGAGGCTCTTACAGGTCATTTTTCGTAATGATGGCAGTTGCACTTGCAATCGTGATCGCTACATCAGTCATTCTGATCTTCAATTCCATTGGTATGTCTCTTACAGAGAGAATGCGCTATCTGGGAATGCTTGCCAGCGTCGGAGCCACAGCAAGGCAAAAGAGATCTTCAATTTATTTTGAAGGACTCATTCTGGGAATCATTGGTATTCCTTTGGGACTATTGTGTGGCTACATTGGAACCAGGATCACCCTGGCATTTCTTGGAAGGAGGATCCTTGAAGCTGACATTTTTGTAGGCGCAGAGGGGATGAGGGGCAGTATACCTGTAGTATGTGAGCCTCCTGTAATTGCAGCGATCGTGTTTTTTGCAGCTCTTACTATACTTATTTCAACCTTTGTTCCAGCCATCAGGGCAGCCAAGGTTATGCCTATTGATGCCCTCAGGCAGAGCAACGTGGTAAAAGTAAAAGCAAAGGGGCTTCGTGTGAATCCTCTAATCCGCAAGATCTTTGGATATGAAGGGGAGCTTGCTTACAAGAATATAAAAAGAAATGGTGTAAAGGGCAAGGTTATTACGGCTACAATCGCAGTTTCGGTGATCTTGTTCCTTACGATCAACTTTTTCTGTAATTCAATTGCAAGAGCCAATCAGTATGAGGTTGATTTTCCGTATCAGGTTGTAGCATCCTGCCTGCTTTCGGAAAGTGACAAACTTAGGAGCGAAATAGAGCAGATAGAAGGCGTTGATGATGTTTACAGCGCCGGTATGATACAGTTTTTGTTCAGAAAGTCCCCTGAGTCACGTTACGAGCTGGCAAACACGGATATTGCTGATAAAAAGTTCCTTTCGCGTGGATTTGCTGATCTGAAATTAGATGGCATGGATGTGGTCATAGCAGATGATGAGGATTTTGATAAGATCCTTACAGATAATGGGCTTGAAAGGGACGAATACTATGGCGATACCTTAAAAGGTGTTCTGCTCAATGACTATTTCCGTGAAAATAAGCCCAGCGAGGTATTCAATGATAAGATCCTTGGACAGGTTCTTCACTATGATAAGGTGCAGGGAAATCCACCAGCTATAGAGATTGCAGCACTGGTAAAATATGACGGAAATAACAAGATCTATAACATGACACCTAAGACCAATATTGCTGTCTATGTGCCTGCCTCCATGTATTTTGAAAAAGCAAAAGAAGTTCTTCCCGAAGATATGCTCGTTCTGGATCTGGGAGTTGAGACTTCATATCCCGAAGAGGTCCTTGAAAGGATATATTCAATTTTGGAAGAGGGCGGATACCACAATTATTACGGTTCTAACATTTACGCTACAATAAAGGCTATGGACGCTATCACGCTGATGCTCAAGACAGCTATGTATGGGTTCACTATTCTTCTTACCCTTATAGCCATTGCAAATATCGTTAACACGATCTCAACTGGAGTGCTCCTTAGGAGAAAAGAGTTCGCGATGTATAAGTCTGTGGGCCTTGACAATACAGGGTTTAAAAAGATGATAAGGCTTGAAACGCTCCTTTACGGCATAAAGGCGCTTATTTGGGGACTTTCAATATCTCTTTTGCTCAGCTACATCATGTACTCGACCTTCGATATGAAGCTGCTTACCTTCGATCCTGACTGGCTCATGTACGGTGTCACAATGATCGCGGTCTTTGGAATTCTGGGCATCAGTATGGCCCTTAGCATTAGCAAGATCAAGGATGACAACATCATTGAAGCCCTTAAGGAAGACGCGGTGTAACGCCAGATTTGAAAAATAAGTGTAAAACAGACCCAAATCAGTGCATACATGGGTCTGTTTTTTATTTCATGATAGAGTATTATGGAATGGAGGGTGAAAAACTGTAGATATGTGTACGGAATGAAGGGTATACCGAAATGACTATGAGGGAATTTCTTTTAGGTGCGATAATACTTAGCATATTTGCTATGCTTTTTGAGGGATTTATTGTCTTTAGAAAACTCAAAAATAAACTTCATGCCTATCTGTTTCTAAACTGCATCACAATGCTGATCAGCAATACCGGCTATCTTATGGAACTTCTTTCAAAAACTGAGGATGGCTATATTGCGGCCCTGAAGTTTTCTTATTTAGGGAGAGTGTTTATTGTATTTTCCCTTATTATGGTTTCTGCTGAGCTGTGCCACATTTCGATTCCCAAGCTTCTTGTAAGAGCACTACTTCTAATTGATGTTTTTGTATATTCTGTCATTTTTACATTTCAGGAGCATGATCTGTTTTACTCCAAGGTCTGGTACGACAAGACTGGTATGTTTCCGGTTCTTTTGCATAGAAATGGTATTGTACACAAAGCGTTTATGCAGTATCAGGCCGTTGCTATAATCGTCGTTTTAGCCATGCTGTTCAGATCCATAAAAAGCCACAAGGGCAAGATCGCCAAAAGGCGTGTATTTATCATCATCGGCGGGTTCCTTGTAGCTGCAATCCTCTATCTGTTCCAGGTTTCACACGTTTTCTTTGTTACATATTACTTTGATATTTCTGTTTTCGGAAACGTTGCGATCACAATTTCAATGTTCATAGCCATATTCAGATATAACCTTCTGGGTGTGATAGATATGGCCAGAGATTATATTGTAGACAGGTTATCTGAGGGGGTTATTGCCCTGGACTGTGACGACAGACTGCAGTACTACAATGAACATGCAAAAGAGCTGTATCCTGAGATCACTAAAGATCCAGTGAATGTTGTAAACGCCCTTAGAGAAGCAATCATAAGAGGCGACACCATCGAGATTGGAGATAAGTACTATACACCTGAGGAAAAAGAGCTTTCGGCAGATGGAGAAGTCATTGGAAAGCTTTATGCGCTGGTTGACTCAACTGTACTTAAACAGAGGGAGTATCAGCTAAAATCCGACGCGGCTATCTTGGAAATGGCTGCAAACAGCATGAAAGAGCGCCTGAATGCCACAGAAGAGATATTAAGTCAGGACAGGGCTATGCGACATGACAGGAGGCATTTCGAAGCACTTATTTTATCGCTTATCCAGGATGGTAAGGTGGATGAAGCAAAAAAATGCCTTGAAGAGCGCATGTCACAGGAGCCACGGGGAAACAGATCGTTTTGTGAAAATACAACAGTTAATGCGGCGCTTATGCATTATGTGACCATAGCTGAGAGAAATAATATAAAGGTGAAGGTAGCTGCCAACATTCCATATAACACAGGTGTTGATGATATGCAGCTTGCCATTGCCATAAGCAACCTGCTTGAGAATGCGATCCACGCCTGTGAAAATGTTCCTGAGACGGAACGATTTATTGAAGTTACTGGTAAGTATAAGCAACAGCTCCTTTTGGAAATATCTAATTCATGTGCTGGAGAAGTCTTGCTTGATGACGACGGGCATCCGGTAACGTCAAAAGTAGGTCATGGGATCGGAACAAGGAGCGTTCTTGATTTCGTGGAAAAGACCGGCAGCGAGATCAGATATATAACAGGAGACAACACGTTTAAAGTACAAATGTTAATTGGATAATATGAGGGTGAGCTTTTATGAAAAAAAGTGTTTTGTATCTTTTGGTCTTATCCCTGAGCCTGGGGCTGCTTAGCGGCTGCGGAGCCAAAACAGAGGAAGGGAAAACGACCATAACCTTTCAGACCTGGAATCCTGCTGACTATGGGCCAGATAGCCCAATTTACCAGATTATTGATTCTTTTGAAAAAGAAAATCCAGATATACACGTAGAATATGTCTTTACCAAATCAGTTGCCTATCAGGAGCATATGAGAGTAGAGCTGATAGATGGTGATGGCCCCGACGTATACGGAATAAGCTCGGGTTCTTCGGCATTTGATACCTTCAGGATTTTTGAGGAAGACTTAACGCCCTTTTGTGAAAGAGTCTGGGGAGAAGACTGGAAGGAGAAATTCCTTGATTCATGCCTGGAGAGCGTAAGTGATGATGATGGCAGGATTTATGGACTTCCACTGGGACAAACCTATGCCGGATACATGTGGGCTGACGTAGATATGCTAAAGCAGTACGGGTGCGAAGTTCCAGCCAATTACCAGGAAATGAAGAAGACCTGTCAGACACTTCGAGAGAATGGACAGATGCCTTTGGCAATAGGAGCCAAGGATTCCTGGATGAATCTTGATATGTGGATGTCAATTGCCGCAGATTGCGACAAGGATGCCTTATATGATGCGATAGAAGGTAAGGCGAGTTTTGAATCAGATCCTATTATAGAATCTTTCAGGATATGGCAGGACTGCTTTACAAGCGGTGTATTTCAGGATAAGGCAGTAAAAATGCCTATTTACGATACTATACATGAAATGTTCCAGCGAGACGGCAAGATATCTATGATCACAAATGGCTCCTGGGCTATGAACATGTACACAGTAAGCGATGAGAGAACCAGGGCTGTTGTTGACAGAGAGGGCGCGGATCATGATGTTTTCCTGATCGACTGGAATGGCGATGGAAAAATAGCCCCTGTAACAGCAAATCCTGACGTTGTCCTTTGCATGAATCCTGAGTCAACGCAGAAAGAAGCGGCTTTCCGCTTTATGGATTATCTGGTAAACGAAGGCCAGGATCTTTTAGTCAATCAATACCTTGAGTATATGCCATCCAGAGCTGATATGGAGCTGAGCGTTAAGGGGCTAAGCGAGGATGGTCAGAAAAACCTTGATGTGATAATAGAAAACGGCAAAAACAATGTAGCAGGGCCAAGAGGGATCAAGTATGAGGACTTAAGCCTTGCTGTTTCTAGTGCGCTGAAAGATCTTGCACTGCTACGCATTACTCCGGAAGAGGCAGCCAGCCAGATCCAGCAGGTATCCGTAAAGATGCAGCGGTAAGAACTTGGCCGTTTTATGCCGGTAGATGAGAACCATCGCAAATGCTGATAAGATAGTTGTTCTAAAGGATGGCGTAGTTGCTGAGCAGGGAAGTCCCGAATTTTTATCAGGGTACGACAGCATATACAGCCGTATGACCAAGCAGCAAATGATTGCTCAGAACTGGAAAA
>CAMVJI010000015.1 GCA_947167765.1 uncultured Butyrivibrio sp.
AGAAATGTCTTTTCTCCCTGCAGTCCTGGCAATACTCTTCTAAAGAGTCCTTGCCCAGGGGCTTACCACATTTAAAGCAGGTACTCCCCTTTACAAATTCAATTTTCTTAATACAATCCCTGTGGATAAGCCTGCCGCGCTTTATCCTGCCGCCTTCGAAGGTAAATATAGGCAGCACGCCGTCGCAGACAGGGCAGTGCCTTGGATATATGATATCCAGTGCGGTTTCAAAATATCTATTCTTCAAAAATGTCTTTTATCCTATCCTTTAGTCCTGTATAGCGCCGAAGCTGCTGCTCATTGGAAACCATTGTCATGACAGTCTGGCTGCTGCCAAGAATACATACCGTGTTCTTAGCCCTGGTAACTGCAGTGTATAAAAGGTTCCTGTTAAGGAGCATCCTTGGGCCTCCAAGAAGAGGCATGATAACTGCCGGATACTCGCTTCCCTGAGATTTGTGTATGGTTATGGCGTAGGAGAGCTCCAGTTCGTCAAGATCAGCAAAGGGATATCTCACCCTCTTTTTTTCATCAAACTCAACTATCATGTCCTGGGAATACTCATTTATCTCTTTTACCACGCCCATGTCACCGTTAAAGACGCCCATTCCGGAATCAACTGCAATATTGTACTTGCCCACAACTTCCCAGGTTGCCTGGTAGTTGTTCCTTATCTGCATGACCTTGTCTCCCTCCCGGAAAACATGGTCGCCATAAGCATGCTCTTTTTTCCCTTCCTCCGGAGGGTTTAGATATTCCTGAAGGATAAGATTAAGCTGCTGCGCGCCAAGGGCTCCCTTTTTCATAGGTGTCAGAACCTGTATATCAAAGGGCTCTGCATCCACATAGGAGGGCAGTTTGTCCCTGATGAGCTGGACCATATGCTTGTAGATAACATTAGGGTCATTTCTTTCAAGGAAAAAGAAATCCTTGCTCTTGTTATCTAAAACCGGCACCTGACCATCGTGGATCCTGTGGGCATTCATGACTATGTCACTCTCTTCAGCCTGGCGGAATATCTTTTTGAGATAGATGGTTGAAAATCTACCGCTATCTATAAGGTCCTTAAGGACCTGGCCAGGGCCCACGCTCGGAAGCTGGGAGCTGTCTCCCACAAGGATCAGGTGAACTCCAGGCACAAGAGCTTTTAAAAGCGCATAAAAGAGATGTATGTCTACCATGGACATCTCATCAATTATTATGGCGTCCGTTTCAATGGGATTGTCCCTGTTTTTCTCAAAGTGAACCCCTGAGGATCTTCCCTTTTCATCGTCATCCACCTGTCCGGACACCTCAAGGAGCCTGTGGATAGTCTTGGCTTCGTAGCCTGTAGCCTCAGTCATCCTCTTGGCAGCTCTTCCAGTAGGAGCAGCCAACATGATATCAAGGCCCATTCTCGCGTAATACCCAATAATTGTGTTAATGGTTGTGGTCTTACCTGTTCCAGGTCCGCCGGTGATTATCACAATTCCATTGGTTATACTTTGGATAACAGCGTCAAGCTGAAGGTCATCAAGTTCTATGTTTCTTGCTGCCTCCATCTCAATTATCTGCTTTTTATAGTTTTCTTTTTCCGCCTCAGACACCTTCTCTGAAATGCACAGATTATAGAGCATGGCAGCACAGCCCTGCTCCTCATAGTAATAGGTTGAGGCATAGACTTCATTGTCGTTTTTTATTATGAGCTTCTTATCAACTGTGAGATTGTAGATCTGAGTCCTAACTGTCTCCTCATTGATCTTATAGTCAGGTCTTGTGGATAAGACGTCTATGGTGCGCCTTATAAGCTCATCCATTGGAAGGAAGGTGTTTCCATCAAGAGAAGATTGAAGAAGTGCATAATAGATACCACTCTTGATACGGTAGTCAGAATCGATCTGAATTCCAACTTTTCCTGCAATTTCATCGGCCGTCTTAAATCCAACTCCAGCAATATCATCTGAGAGCTGATAAGGATTTTCCTTTATGACCTTGTAGATGCGCTCGCCATAAGTGTTGTAGATCTTTACTGCAAGGTTGTCTGAAATGCCAAACTGCTGAAGGAATATCATGGCATTTCGCATTTCTCTCTTTTCAGCCATCTGAAGCGCAATGTCCATGGCTTTTTTCTCGCTGATGCCCTTGATCTCAGAAAGTCTCTCCGGCTCCTCCTCGATGATCCTGAAAGTATCATCGCCAAACTTACTGACAATCCTCTTAGCCAGAGCCTCTCCGATTCCTCTTATAGCTCCTGAGCCGAGGTATCTCTGCATGGATGCTGCATCGTCCGGAACTGAGATCTCGTAGGAGGAAACCTTGAACTGATCACCATAAACCGGGTGGCTTACATACTCGCCCTCAGCCTCGATGGTATCTCCCACATCAACGTCCCTGAAGACGCCAGTACAGACTATCTCATCATCAGAAACCACAAGGTTTAAAACCCCGTAGCCATTTTCAGTATTCTTATATATAAAGTGTTCAATATAACCTTTGATTTTTTCCATAGGCAACAGTATAGCATAATAAAAGCCGTCTAATCTTTAAGATATTCTTAAGATTAAGACGGCAGTCATATTTTTTATAATGACAGGTTAAACAGCTTAAACACTGGCCGGTCCATCAGAAGAAGCTGCATCCTCAGCTGGAGCCTCAGGGATATCGTAGTTCCTTCTAAGGTTCTCATAGAGCATCTGAGCAAAGCCGTTGCTCTGCTTATCCACAGAAGTTGCACATATATCCTGAAGAGTCTGATCCTTGAAAAAGTCCACCAGCGTCTCTGTGGACTGATCTCCAGACTCTGGCTTAAGAGCATCTACAGATTTCTGCATTTCCTTGAACACCTGCTCAAGGAAATAGGACTCAAAGCTCTTGCAAGCCTGCCACAACTCATCATCAGAAGCATGCTGAGACTTTGCGGTGTTCTCAAGCTTTTTCTGAAGAGCAATAGTGCTGGCATTTTTGCTCTCCTGCATGGCATATTCAGTTAACGCCGAAGCGCCAATTCCTTTGATATCAAGACTTGCCATTATTTACCTCTAAATTATCTCTTCAGCGAGTTAGCTGTCTGCATCATCTGGTCTGTTGTCTGGATCGCTGTTGAGTTCATCTCATATGCACGCTGTGCAACGATAAGGTTGACCATCTCTGTGGCTACATTTACGTTTGAACCCTCAAGGTAACCCTGAACCAGCTCACTTCTCTTCATGTTTCCATCAGCTTCGTTCTCGTTGATAGCAGCTCCGCTGGCAGCTGTCTCTTTCCAGGCTGCACTTCCAACTCTCTCAAGTCCTTCTCTGTTAGGGAACTGCCAAAGACCGATCTGAAGTCCGTTGATCTGTTGAGGAACGCCCTGATCATCAGGATAATAGATCTTGCCATCGCCACCAATTGTGATACGGCTGGCAACCCTGTTTCCATCAACTGTTATCTCCTCACCATTTATATCAAGGACCTTGTTTCCTTCTGCTGTTGTAAGAACAAGATCTGTTCCTCCAACCTCAGCAAGAGCCCAGGTGAAGTTACCATTTCTGGTGTAGAGCTGTGTCTGTCCATCTGTATCAAAATAGCTAAAGAAACCATCGCCACCAATTGCCAGTGACGCTGGGTTATCGCTTGTTAAAAATGATCCCTGGGAAAAGAACTGATTGATAGTTGATGTGCGCACACCAAGACCAACCTGAGAATTGGTTGGCTTAGGAGCACCATTAGCTGTAGTAGTTACTGTCTGTAACTCCTGATATAAAAGAGATTTGAACTGCGCACCCTGTGCCTTGTAACCAGTTGTATTAACATTGGCCAGGTTGTTGGAAATGGTATCCACGTTAACCTGCTGCGCGTTCATTCCTGTAGCTGCTGACCATAAACTTCTTACCATATTACGTCACCCTCCGACCCATTACGAGTGTTTCCCATCCCTGGCTCCTAATGAATAATTCGTCATCCGTGACTTCAATATAGTTCTTCTGTTTATTTATCGTCATAAAACTGCAATTAGTTTATACAAGAATCAAAAAAATTTTATGAGAGACGTCCTACCTGGTTGACTGCCTTATCCAAAGTGTCATCAATTGTGGTGATCATCTTCTGGTTGGTATCGTAGTTTCTCTGAACTGCGATCATCTGGACCATCTCGTCAACTACAGAGACATTGGACTGCTCCAAAAATCCTGAATAAACAGATCCTGTAGCGTCTGCTGCTACTGCATCACCTGTGGCAACATAGCCATTTTCGCCATAGTGTTCTAAGGTATCGTAGCTGATCCTTCCATCGAGAGCTACCTGCTTTTCAAAATCAAAAACTCCAATGTTGGCAACAACTTCTCCATCCTGAGAGATCTCACCATTCATGCTGATCTGAACAGGAAGGTTGGGATCAAGCTCAATGTGACCGCCGTCTGCAGAAAGAACAAAGTCTCCATCCTGTGTCACTAAAACGCCATCGGAGTTAAGTGTAAAATTACCATCTCTTGTGTAGAGGATCTGCTGCTGAAAACCGTCTTCAAGCATCTCATCAAGGGAAAGCTTACCAGCCTGATAAGCAGCCAGTTCTCTCTTTTGCCTCTGGAGACGCAGATACCTCTCCATGTAGGTCTCAGTAACTGTGCCACCTTCGCCCTGGGCTTCTTCCGGCTCTGTCTGCTTGATGGCATACTCTATTCCAAAAAAGCCATATCCGCCGATAGCAAGATCAAAGGTGTTGCCAGTTTCTCTCATTGGACCTTCTGTCCAGTCCACGTAGCCCTCACCAATCTTGACACCGGGATTAATAATGCCCAGTCCACGAGCTGTGAACGGGGCATCAGTATAGTCCTTGATCTTGAGCGCAAGCTGATCAGAAAAAGACTGCGATGTTGCGCCTTCTTTTTTGTAACCGTTGGTATTGGCATTGGCAAGATTGTTGGTGAGCACATCCATTCTGTGCTGTTCGTTGATCATTCCTGTGTAAGCAGTATATAGACCCTTAACCATACAAAAACCCTCTGCCCTCCTGGCTTTACATCCGCTTTAGTCCGTAAGCGGAGCAATTTAGTCTTCGCGGTAACCTGCGATAAATTCTACATAACGGCCTGTTCCAATTGCCACTGCTGTCATTGGATCCTCAGCTGTCATGGTGTTGATTCCTGTCTTGGAATAGATGAGATCCTCAAGTCCTCTAAGAAGAGCACCGCCGCCTGTAAGAACGATACCTCTGTCAGCGATATCTGCCGCAAGTTCTGGTGGTGTATTCTCTAATACACTGTGGATAGCATCTATGATCTGTGAAGTAGTCTCTCTGAGAGCCTCTTCTGTTTCCTCGGATGATACCTTAACTGTCTTGGGAAGACCTGTTACAAGGTTTCTGCCCCTGACATCCATAAAGTCGTTCTCAGCCCTTGGATAAGCTGATCCGATCTTGATCTTGATATCCTCAGCTGTTCTGTCACCAATAAGAAGATTGTGCTTTTTACGCATGTAGCGGACAATGGCCTCATCAAAGTCATCACCAGCAACCTTAACTGATGTGCTGACAACAGTTCCTCCAAGGGAGATAACTGCGATATCTGATGTACCACCGCCTATATCAACGATCATATTGCCGCAGGGCTTGGTAATATCGATGCCAGCGCCGATAGCTGCTGCAATAGGCTCCTCGATAGTCTTAACATCTCTTGCGCCACAGAGTCTTGTTGCATCCTCAACAGCCTTCTTCTCAACCTCTGTTGCTCCTGATGGAACACAAACAGCAATGAAAGGCTTTCTGTGGATCCTTCTGCCGATGGCCTTCTTGATGAAGTATCTCATCATCTGCTCTGTGATCTTGTAGTTAGAGATAACGCCCTGACGAAGAGGTCTTACTGCAACGATATTGCCTGGTGTACGACCAAGCATAAGTCTTGCGTCCTCTCCGATAGCCTTGATCTCTTCTGTATCTCTGTCATAAGCCACAACTGATGGCTCTTTTAAAACAACGCCCTTTCCCTTTATATATACAAGGACTGATGCTGTTCCTAAATCAATTCCAATGTCTGCGTACTGCATGGTTCGTGATTACCCCTTTCAAAGCATATGCAAAACCGCATAATAGCGGATATTAACAATTAAGTCTACGATTTCATTCCACATTATACCTCAAAGAGTGGAGATTTAAAAGAGGCTATTCACTACTATAGTATATCGGCCAGGATCTCTTAAGTGTTAACCCTTATCCTGTAAAAGTTTGTACTTCATCTCTGCTAGTTTCCAGTCGACTTCATTGTCGATGTCCTGAACCTCAAGTTCTGACAGTTCCATTGGCAGTATCTGCCCCACCATGATCCCCTTATTCTTTAAAAAGCTCTCAGTTCTCACTACATAGAACTGACCAGCATCGTGATAGTGCGGCTCAAGATCCTGGGATCTCTTTGACAGATTTTCAGGCTGTCTGAACACTAATCTTCCATCATGGATCTCCATTGCCCTCTGGGGCGGATAAGAAAAGCGAACTACAGGAATCAGGGAATCTGCGTCTGATGCGGAGAGTTTATCTACTGCCTCCTTGAGTTTATCTGCAGTTATGAAAGGAGCTGTCGGATAAATGCATGCAAAGACATCAAAATCCTTGCCTCTGTTATGATACTCACTGATGACTTCATCAATTACATCCACAGTTGTAGCGAAGTCATTGGCAGTTTTCTCGCTTCTCATAAACGGAACGCTGGCACCATACTTCCTTGCGATGTCAGCGATCTCCTCATCATCTGTGGAGACCATAACTTCATCGAAGGCCCCAGACCGTATTGCAGCCTCAATGGAATAAGCCATGATTGGCTTTCCATTAAATTCCTTAATATTCTTTCTTGGTATTCTCTTACTGCCTCCTCTGGCAGTTATCATGGCAAGTGTCTTCATGTATTGTATCCTCCAGTTATATGGTTTCCCTATAGTTATTGGTTTTTGGTTCTGATAACATATTGTAAATAAGAATAGTGCTAATCCATGGATGAGATATGAGCTGCAAACACCTGGCTACCAGTCAATTCATACCACTGACCACTTTTCTTTCTTCAGGTATTATGGTTTCAGCAAAACAACATCCGTTATTTTATCAAGCCTAATACCTTCGCCCGTTGGGTTTCTGCCTGGTATTAAATTCACATAGTGTTTTAGGTCGTGACTAACATAAGCGAAGGCGCAGAGCTCATACCAATAGACATATACTGCCAATGTGGTACTAATATGACCTAAAATATATATTTCTGAGCAAGAAAACACTAATACCATCCATTAACAATTAATCAAGTGGTATTAACCAGTGCTAAACTGTTCAAGTAACAATCTCCCAAACAATTCTAAAACTCTTTCTATCACGATTACGGACTAAATCATGAGTAAACGCGCTATAGTACGTAACAATTCCACTTTAAAAACCCCAAAATAGCCATTTTTCAGACTTAACATCAAAAATATGACACACAGTCCGTAATACTTCCTCCATATTCAACGAAGATGTTTCCTGTTCCGGAACGTTTTACGGACTTTAAACTTGGAATACAACTCTACATCCGTAAATGATTATGATAACAAGCAATATAGGCCTACATTTTACGGACTTTCATAGAGAAAACAGCCAATCAGTCAGAGTTTGAGTGTTTTTTGCGTTACACCCCATAAAAGAGAATGAACAAAATCATTCAATTTCTCTATTGAACTAAATCCATTACTTCCTTCGCGATCAGGATAGCTCCGGTACCGTCCGTAAGTCCTGAAAGGGCTGCCCTCATAGAATCCAGTTTGTTGATATCAGATTTAAGAGCCATAACATTATCGCAGATAGCGCTTACTACTTCTGCTTTGATGTGAGAAATCCCATCTATTGAGCCTATATCCCCAGTCACGTCTCCAGCAAAGAGCATGCCGCCGGTTTTTTGCCAGAATTCTACGTTGAATTTCTGGTTGTCAGCTACCTGATAAAAGATGGCTGGGAGGCGGACGGCGGCGCACTCAGTGAGCATAGTGCCTGCTGCCGCAACAGCGAGATTGCAGCTGCGCATTAGAGATGCCATATTGGTTACTGAGTAGTGGATATTGATATTTGAGTATTGTTCTGAGAGAGCGTCGATTGAAGCGGCGTCAGATACAAGGTTTCCGACGACTACTTCCCAGGTGATGTAAGGACTGCCAACATTGGCATTGGCTGACCCTGATGGTATCAACAATCCCTTATCTCTGGCCGCCTCAAGGGTAGCCAAAAGCATTCCGTGGATGTCAGCGCCACCTGCTGTTAAAAGGATCCTGAATCCATTATCGACAGAAGCTGATGATAGGCCGTGAGATTCTGTATCGTCAATTTCCACCTTAGCCTTTCCACCAGAAAGCTCATCTTCATAGAACTGTCTGCGAAGGGGAGCGTACTTAAGGCCCAAAAGGAGCTTTGTGGGAAGGCCTTTATGGCCTTGCATGCCCTTGTACAAAGACTCATAGCCCAGAGTCTCGTAATAGCCGCTGTAGTTAATAAGAACATCTACTGGATAAGGCTCTTTTCCAAGGTCGTCCATGTAAGCTACAGGGCAGATCATGTTAATAGCCTCAAAATATCTCCTGGTTACGAAATAAGAGTCCACCAAAAGAGCTCTGACGCCTCTTGCCATAAGCTCTTTTTCTAAAACAGAAAGTTCATCTTCCATGTGGTCATAGGTACTTCCAAGGACTACCACATCGAAGTGTTCAAGGTCACCAGCGTAGTTTTCAATAAGGTCTCTGCCCTCATTGTCTGCCACAAAAAAGGTGACACTCTCCCCCAGTGCGATGAGCTCTTTTGCAATGGTAATGCAGCGCATCACATGGCCTGATGCTATTATCTTGTTTGCGTCTGCGCGGATTCCGATCATCGACTAAAAACTCCTAAACTATCAGTCAACAAGGTCCCAGCTAAGGGGAGTTCCTTTTTCAATATCTTTTGAAGCCTTGCGGCCAAGGACTTCTTCGTAGTGCCTGGTATGCATGCCATTTCCGGGTCGGATGGATCTTACATTTTCAGGGGTAAATTCCTCCCCGGCCTTAACATCCTTTACAACGAAAAGAGATCTTGAAAGGCCTCTTTCCTTTACCTGCTTGTCTGTAAGCTTGTACTCTGATGAGCCAAGGGCTTCCTCGATGATCCTTACGTTTTTCACCATCTCAGTGAACTCAGAAGGTTCCATGGAGAAGGCATCGTCAACGCCTCCAGCAGAGCGGTCAAGGGTCAGGTGCTTTTCTATCATCTTCACTCCAAATGGCACGCTTCCTGTAGGAATTACGCTGCCAGGAGTGTGGTCAGAAAGACCTACTATGCAGTCAAACTCTTTTGCAAGAGTAGGGATCATGCGAAGGTTCACAAGATTGTAAGGTGTTGGGTAGGCACTTACGCACTTAAGAAGTACCACCTGATCGTTGCCCTCTTCCTTGCAGGTATCAAGGGCGAGCCTTATATCCTCTTCATAGGCGATCCCGGTTGCGAAGATTATTGGCTTGTGAAGAGCTGCGATCTTCCTGATAAGTGGAATGTCGTTGATCTCAAAGCTGGCGATCTTGTAGGCTGGAACGTTCAGGTTCTCAAGATAATCAACTGATGTAGGGTCGAAGGGTGATGAGAAAGCCTCCATCCCAAGCTTTTTAGCCTCATTCATAAGGCCCTCATGCCACTCCCATGGTGTGTAAGCTTCTTCATAGAGGTTGTGGAGAGTCCTTCCTGCCCAGAGTCCGTCGCCAGGTGTCATGAACCACGGCTTGTCGCAGTCGATGGTTATGGTATCTGCAGTGTAGGTCTGAAGCTTAATCGCGTCTGCACCAGCCTCATGAGCTGCGTGGATGATTTCAACCGCCCTGTTATAGTCTCCGTTGTGGTTACCTGAAATCTCTGCAACAATAAAGCAGGGATGGTCCTCTCCAACGTATCTGTTTCCAATTTTTATACTCTTCTTAAACATATCTGCTCCTATTTGCTGTCACTCATTTATCCTCTTGGAATAGCACAGTGCATCTTCTGCATCTGACGCTGTGTACCCATTTGCTAAAAAGCACTTACCCGAAGCGCTGTTTGTCTTTAATGTAAGGCCCATCAGAGTCTTTACCTCTCCAGGCATCTCTTTTTCCACAAGGGCTATGATCTTTTTGCCATAGCCTCTTTTTCTCTTTTCAGGGGCTATAAGATAGCTGATCTCCCCAGCATCCTCTGTGACGTCCACTCTGATATTTCCGACCTTATCCTGCCCGTCCATCATTATGAACATGTGGCAGTCCTTCTGGGAGAGCTTTTTTGAAAGCCATTTCTTGTGAGAATCAAGGTCTATCTCGTCTTTGGTAAAAGAGTTGGCTCTGGTGGTCTCATCATTGCGCCACCTCAGAATATCAAGAGCGTCCTCCATGGTGGCTCTTCTTAAGAATATTTGGTTGTCTTTTCTTTCTTCCAAGTCTGCCTCCATGTAAAAGCTGTTACTTATCCAGATTTTCTGTCTTTCTGTGGATCGCCGGATCTTCGTATTTATCCAAAAAATCAAGGCCCAGGTACACTATCTCTTTTGCAAAATACACATTGTCCATCTGGGTTATGACAGATATCACCTTATCAACTGCAAAGCCCTCAATATCTCCAAGAACTTCCATGGGGAATCTGTCCCTTACTACAACTGTTTCAGGAAATGCCCCTTCGTAGTCCAGAGTATCCCTTGGATGTGGCTTTATTATCACTCTGTTTTCATCCTTGTACTCATCTATGATATCGGAAAATAGCTTTTTCCTTACATCCATTTCGCACAAAGGCTCAGTAAGTATCATGACCTGAGGCCTCTTTTTGCCCTCATCATACTCCCCCGTTCCAAGAAGCTGGGATACAACTCTGTCCTTGTTCTCAAGGAAGATATCAACCAGGATACCATGGTCTTCAGAACTTAGCTTGTCATTTAGCTGCGCCCTTGGAATCTCTATAGTGTTCTTTGGCGGCTTGTGATTGGCGCTGATATCATTGACTTCATAATCAATGCAGTACTTGCTATAGCCACTTTCTATAAAGATAAGCCCAAGAGAAGCCATGAATTTCTTAAGGGGCCACGCTCCCCTGTTGGCATTTCTTGCCTGGTCGTCAAGCTTACCTGAGTTAAGGCCGTCCTCTACAGCATGATAATATATCTTTTTATAATTGAGATAATATCCAATTGGATCCGAATCACAGAATACGTAAACGTCGTTATAGGCTGAAAGATCTGTGGGAATGTACTGCTCCTGAAGCTTTCCAAGGAGCCTGGTGTAGGTGATCCTCTGGATAAGGTTGGCTATGATATTACCCTTATCCTGGTGATAACTCATAACCTCTTTTGAGGTCACATCTTCTTTTTCATCGTACATAAATACATTGTCAAAAACTCCCGATTGCATAAGCCTCTCCGGGAGCTTTTCGAAGTTATTGGACATGGTGCTAAGGACAATATCTGCGCTGCCCTTCTTGTCATGCCTTGCCACAAGCTCTTTTACCACCGCAATATATGCGTGATAGTAGGTGTGGCATATGTAAACTCTGTCTTTTTTCATATCTCTTTTCATGCCTCTAATTATAAAGTGCACCAGGCAAAAGGGCAAACTCATATCAAAAGTATTGCCCTGTTTTTGTCTGCGGTAGTATACTAAGGCGAACACTTTTTATATGAAATTTCGGGGAGGAATCTACCTATGAAGATGAGATACTGCAAGAGATGTCTTCAGCCAGACACAAGGCCAGGCATTATCTTTGACGACGAACAGGTATGCTTTGCCTGCAGATACGAAGAGTCCAAGGCTACTATTGACTGGGCTCAAAGAGAAGCTGAGCTTAAGGGCTTTGCTGAGGATGCCAAGGCAGAAGCCAAAAAGAGAGGAAACACCTATGACTGCATCATCGGCGTTTCAGGTGGTAAGGACTCTACATTCCAGGCAGTTTACGCCAAAGAAAAGCTTGGACTTAACCCGCTTCTTATAAACTGCATGCCTGATGAGATCACTGAGATCGGACGCAAGAATATTGAGAACCTGAACAACCTTGGATTTGACATCATCTCAATCCGCCCAAATCCTATTGTTGCAAAAAAGCTTGCCCGCAAGTCCTTCTTCGAGAGAGGAAACATCATCGCAGCGTCTGAGTACTGTCTGTGGGCATCATCATATATCATGGCTGTTAAGTTCAACATCCCACTCATCATTCAGGGTGAGAATGCTGCTCTTACACTTGGCGCTGCCAAGAACCAGGAGGCAACAGGCAATGCATTTTCAGTTATGCAGCTTGAGACGATCCGTGGTGCCAGCGTAGACAGCTTCGTTGATCTTTCAAACAACATCACAGAAAAAGATCTTTTCCTTTACAAGATACCTACTGTTGAGGAGATGGAGGCCAAGGGCATCAAGGCGATCTTCCTTCAGTACTACACAAAAGAGTGGTCACAGGTTCACAACGCTGACTTCGCTGTTGCAAGAGGCCTTACAGGCAGAAGCGACAACCTCTACGACCTTGGCAGATACAGAAGGTACACGGCCCTTGACTGCGATCTTCAGATCCCTAACCAGATGATCAAGTATCTCAAGTTTGGTTTTGGCTATGCTACAGATGAGATCTGCTATGACATAAGAGAGGGCAGATTTGACCGCGAAAACGGCAAGTGGTATGTCAATGAATACGATGGCAAGTGCGGACAGCAGTACATCGACAAAGCCTGTAAGTACCTTGGAATTACCAATGAAGAGTTCTGGGAAGTTGTTGACCGCTACGTAAACACTGACCTCTTTGAAAAGGTTGACGGCAAGTGGACACCCAAGTTCACTGTAGGTGAGGACTATGAATCATAATATCAAGAAAAATTGGTATATGTACCTTACAGGAACACTGCTTCTTATACAAGCTGCAGTGTTCCTTGTATTTCGTGGAGAAAGTTACTTCCAGATCCACGACAATTTAGATCTGTTTATGGGACACTACGAAATGCTGAAAAAAGCCGGGCTATGGTTCTCCCACGGGCAGAACGCTCCTATACTTCACGGAGTTTCAAGAGATCTTTTTGGTTCTGAGTTTAACCTCTACAATCTCTTTTACGTTATGCTTCCTGGCTACTGGGCGTACCTTGCAGGCTATGCTGCCAAGATCGCTATCGGTATTATTTCTTTTATCCTGTTGTCAAAAGAGCTGCTGGCAGGGCGCTTTGATACATACAAGCCACTGATCACTGTCATTGCTGCAGCTTACGGCATGATCCCAGTTTTTCCAACCTATGGTATCGCTTTTACATCAGTTCCGTTTATAGTGCTGTTTTTGGTCAAACTCTACAGAGCCGGCTCCCTAAAGGAGAAGCTGCCCTGGTATGTTGCAGTATTCTGCTATCCCTTCATCTCATATTTTTCATACCATGGATTCTTCATTTTAAGCTATATGGTCCTGGCTGTGATCATCCTATGGATCAGGGACAAGC
This sequence comes from uncultured Butyrivibrio sp., assembly GCA_947167765.1. Classification (GTDB taxonomy): domain Bacteria; phylum Bacillota; class Clostridia; order Lachnospirales; family Lachnospiraceae; genus Butyrivibrio. The sequence goes on from CAMVJI010000015.1 coordinate 13,404, forward strand.
GCTTTCCTCTTAGCACTTTTGTATCGATAATTGTTCTCTCAATTGGCTATGTTCTCTTTGAATACAGACTCTTTGGCGCCATGCTTGGAAGTGATGTGGTGACCATCAGGACCACTATGGATCACGGAGATCTGACATTCCTTCAGGCCATGAAGACAGCCTTTGACGAGTTTGTAAATGCATCCTTCCATTCAGAGGATTCCCACACCTACATAGTTCTGGGAACAGTACTTGTAGCAATTGTACTTATAAATGCCGGTCACATTAGAGCTGGCAAGGCAAAAGAGATCTTGTCTGACCCCGTGAATCTCATTATGATATGGATCATCTTCAACGTCCTTATCTTTGGTCTTTACCAGTTTGCTCCATTCAGACATCTGTTTGAGATGCTGATTCCACCTCTTACTGGTTTTGAGTTTGCAAGAACAGCTTACTTCAATACCTTTTTATGGTACGCAGAGCTTCTTCTCGTGTGCATAAGAATGTATGACTATGGAAAAAAGAACTTAAAGCTACTGGCAAATGTTATCGTAACCCTTGCTGTTTTAGTAGTAATGTTTGTTCCACAAGTCTATAACGATTTTTACTACACCTGCTATAATCAAGCCTACAAAGTCCTTAAGCATAAAGAGACAAGTACAGTCAACTACAATGAATTCTATTCAGAGCATTTGTTTGAAAAGATAAAAGACGAAATAGGATATAACGGAGAATGGTCCGCTACATTTGGAATGCATCCTGCGATCCTTAATTACAACGGAATTGCTTCTGTTGACGGATATCTTGGCATGTATGCCCAGGAATACAAGGATAAATGGCAAAAAGTCATAGAGCCGGCCTTTGAAGGATCTCCATCACTTGCTGATTATTACATGGGATGGGGCGCCAGAGTTAATCTTATCTCCGCAGACGATGAAAACACCTATGCTCCCCTCAGGGTTATGGATCCGGCAGATAAAAGACTCATATGCGACATGGATGAACTTAAGAGCCTTGATTGCAAGTATATATTTGCAAGATTTGAGATATCCAATGCAAATGAAATAGGACTGAACCTGATCGGCAGCTATACAGATAAGTCCAGTCCCTATACCATCTATGTATATCAGTTGTAAAAACTATTTTCGACGCCTGTCTATTCCCATTCTCTTATAGTAGGCTTCCTTATCTTCATACATCTTGTTGTCAGCCATCTTTTCAAGGCCTTTTAGGTCAAGATCAGGATAGTCCTTGACAGCTGCATAACCTACAGATATGGACAAAGTGTATTCTGGAAATACTTCCAATGAAGATACTTTGTCCTTTATTGTATCTAAAAATATTTCCGGGCTTTGGGTCTTGACGATTGCAATAAATTCATCGCCTCCAGTCCTGAATACCTGACCCATATTTCCAACCATTTCCTTTATAAACCTTGCAGCGCGCCTTATCAGCTTGTCACCAGCCGAATGACCTCTGGTGTCATTAACTATCTTTAAACCATTGACATCTATGGAGAAGATCACAAGATCATAGGGAAGAACCTCCTCTTTATATGTTCTTATCTCTTCGTCATAGCTTCTCCTGTTGCCGAGCATTGTAAGCTCGTCTGTCATGGCAATGCGAATAAGATTGTCTTCCCTTAACTTTTCGTTTTCAATGTTCTGGACGGTAAAAATGATCAGTGTAGGATACCCATCCTTATTGCATCCGGATACTATGTACTGCGCCTTTATCCATCCTGAATTAACATCCACAAATTCACCGATGATGCTTTTACGATCCTTAAGCCTTTTTTGTATTGTAGTTATATCAGTAAATTCCAAAAAGGAGTCAAGATGCTCCAAAGCTATATGCTCTGCCAGCTTACTGGCCATTCTTGTGTGGGAGTATTTGGAAAGATCAAGAGGCATCTCGTCTATTGCTGTTCCAGAAAGGGGTCTTTCTGTCATCCTCTCAAAATCGATCAGATTGACCATGTCATATATTCTCGCCATAGACTTTAATAGCACAAGCTGTTCGTTAAGAAGGACCTCCTTGTCAGAGATGGTGTTGTACTTCTTCATGGTATCCTTAAAGTAATCAATGGCGATCACTCCCAGGGAATGTCCTGCACCAAGCATGATGAACGTCTCAATCGTATATCCGCCTACAGTATGCAAAAAATAGGGCATCAGATCAGTATAATCACCTCTGTTTGCTACCATATATGGCGCTGTTAGCCATGCTGACATGACCATAAACACGTAATTTATGGCCGTTGTAATAACAAATTCTCTTGTGCTGCACAAAAGAAGGCTTAAAAGAGGGATCAGAAACCACGTAAGTACTAATGATACATGTCCATAACTCATTTGGAGAAGTATCAGATCCATGGCTACAAATGCAAAGTAACTGCTAAAAAGAGAACCTTGCTGAATATTAATTATCATCTTGTGGATGATGGCAAGGATCAGCATTGCTGAGGATATCTGAACACAAATACCATAACTGGTCTCATTAAAAATTCCAGCAGCTATGCCCAGGGCTATTGCAGGTCCTGTAAGAACACAGCAAAATAAAACGATGTTAAGATAACCGTTTACTCTGATCCTGTTACTCAAAAGAAAAGACTGATAATCCGCAATTCCTTCTGAAGATGGTTGCATAGTAATCACCTCCAATTTTAGAACGTATCTGTCTGATTAAGCCACCTGTGCTCATAAAACAGCCAGCTCTTGTAAGGAAGTACTCTGAAGCCGGGATTGTCTGCCTGTTTTAGGAAGTAAATAAAGTATAGAATACAAAAAACTATTACTGCAATAGAGATTCCTTTCTTTTTCCTGGGATCTCGGACACTGCAAATTATATTGGGTATGAGCAGTATCTGAACCGTTGTCAGGTAATAAGCAAATCTTGTTACCAGTGGAAGCCAGAAGCATGACAGATAAAGGACCACTGCCATGATATTCATGTTGAAATACATGCGGTTATCCGCTCTGTCTTTTACCGCTTCCTTGTAGCATATGATCCCTATCACTATCATAAACAGGCAACCCATTATAGGCGCTGCATTCTCAATGATAGTGTGGGTCTCTTCAATGTAAACAGTGTTGTTATATGAAGGGTATAGTTTTAATGCAATCTCCATTATCTGGTTGTGCAAAAGAGCTGCTACCGCGCCGAAAACAGCCAGCGGTATAAGCGCCCACTTCTTCCAGGGAATCCTTGCAATAATATACATCGGTATCACGATAAGTACACTTTTGTGGAAAAGAGAAGCGAAAAGTATAGTGGCAAGGAACTTAAATGCATTAACAGTATTTATATCAATCAGATATCTTATGGCAAATGTAGCAAGAGCAAGAGCAAAATAGTATCTTACTGTGTTAAAGCTTCTGTAATAGAGCCCCATGGTCATGAACATAAAAAACGCCCAGGCAAAACTCTCTGACTGCTCCCTTAAAACTTTGAGGAAGACTGCAACAATGGCAGCTGCAAAGACACCAAACATAAGAAGATAATCTTCTTTTCCTGACAAGGTGTACAGAACTCGTACTACAAAGTTAAAGCCCGGCTCCGTTACAACATAGCCCCTCTGGAATATCTCGTGGCAGGTAACCACATAAGTTCCGTAGTCATTGCCAACTTCCAGGCGAAGGGCTGCGAGAAGTGTCAGAACTGTAAAAATAGATACCAGCATCAGGATATTGATCATTCTGGATCTGCTTGTATAGTTCCAGAATGTCCTGTTCGACTGCTCTTTTGCTGGATAAATAAAACTTCTTAAATCTTCAGTTTTCCTGTACTGGCATGCCATAAGGATTGTCATGGCAGCGATCAGAAAATAAAGTATCATTTACTCCATAACTCCCACAACATTGACATCCTGCTTTTTTAGGGTATAAACGATCTTGTCCATCTTATCTACAGTATCCTGTCCGCCGCGAAGAAGGATGATAACCCCGTCTACTTTTCTCATTCTGTCAAACTCATCAAGGTCATACCTGAACTGATCAGTAGAAATCTCAATATAATTGCCATCATATTTAAGAAGGTGTGATCTGTTAGCTCTGTATTCGTCAGTATCTCTTTTCCCAAGATAAGGAATGTCCGGGTAGTTCATAACCCAGTCTCTTTCAGAGTAAATACCATCATCAAATATACCGTACAGAAGAACTGCAAAAAGACTCACCAAAAGACCGATGAGGCCGCCAAGAAATGCCGCATTGGGTTCCCTTGTGTACTCATCATATTCTTCTATATCCGCATCAGTCCAAAGATCAATAGAGGATATCTGCTCAAGAACATCAGCAAAAGCTGGCAGCGCAACCTTGTACGCATCTGAAATTTTTTGAACCAGCTCTTTATCTGTTCCAGTCACAACAACTGTAAGGATCCTGTAATCTCCAAGGATCTCTCCCTTTACTGAATCAAGGATCTGCTGCTTGGTAACGTCAGGAGCCACTTCCAATGCCTTGTTTACAACAGGGTCATCTCTGAGGATCCCATCCCATGTATATGCGTTGAAGTAATCCGGACCATTTGGGAATGCCTCGTAATCGAAGTAAATATAGTAATCGTTCCTGATACGATAAACTGTGTTACCACTCATGATATTGCTATAGGCAACATACGCTACAAGACCAAGTACTGCCCCAAGAACAGTGGCAGCAACAACAAGCCATATGCGCTTTTTGAACTGGCGAAAGAATCGCTTCAGATCGATAGATCTGTTGTAAAAGCTTCTGTCAGACATAAAATCTGAACTCCTCCCAACTTACAGTTTTGCATACATTATAACATTTTTTTGATATAGGCTCCTGTGTAGGACTTCTTGCACTTTGCAACTTCCTCAGGAGTTCCAGCAACAACTACTGTTCCTCCCTTAGAACCTCCCTCAGGTCCCATATCTATGATGTAATCACCAGTCTTGATGACATCAAGGTTGTGCTCAATGACAACAACAGTGTTGCCCTGATCGACAAGCTGCTGCATGATCTTAACGAGCTTCTGGACATCTGCAAAGTGAAGTCCTGTTGTGGGCTCATCAAGTATATAAACAGTCTTACCGGTTCCCACTTTAGAAAGCTCAGTAGCGAGCTTGATCCTCTGGGCCTCACCACCGGAAAGCTCTGTACTTGGCTGTCCAAGCTTAACATAGCCAAGTCCAACATCGTAGAGAGTCTGGATCTTGCGCTTTATTGTCTTGACGTTTTCAAAGAACTTAAGAGCTTCCTCAACTGTCATATCAAGGACATCATAGATGTTCTTGCCCTTGTACTTGACTTCCAGAGTCTCGTGGTTGTATCTCTTACCTCCGCAAACTTCACATGGAACGTAAACATCTGGAAGGAAATGCATCTCGATCTTGATGATTCCATCTCCGCCGCAGGCTTCACATCTTCCGCCCTTGACGTTAAAGGAGAAGCGTCCCTTCTTGTAGCCCCTTGCCTTGGCATCTGGAGTTCCTGCAAACAGGTCTCTTATCATATCAAAGACTCCTGTGTAGGTGGCAGGGTTAGAGCGAGGTGTACGTCCAATTGGAGACTGGTCGATGGCGATGACCTTATCCACCTGCTCAAGGCCTTCAATAGCCCTGTGTTTTCCAGGGATACATCTTGCCCTGTTAAGGTCTCTTGCCAGGTGCTTGTACAATATCTCGTTGACAAAAGAGCTCTTGCCTGAGCCTGAAACACCAGTAACAATGGTCATTACGCCAACAGGTACATCTATGTCGATATTCTTAAGATTGTTCTCCTGGGCCCCTTTGATCCGCAACCATCCCTTGGGCTCGCGCCTTGTTTCTGGCACATCAATCCTCAACTTACCTGCAAGGTACTGGCCTGTCACAGACTCTTTTACCTTCATGATCTCTTCTGCTGTTCCGCAGGCAACAATCTTACCGCCGTGGGATCCGGCTCCAGGGCCCACGTCCACAATATAGTCAGCAGCTCTCATGGTATCTTCATCATGCTCAACTACGATAAGGGTATTACCAAGGTCACGAAGGTTCTTAAGGGTATTAAGGAGTTTGTCATTGTCCCTCTGGTGAAGTCCGATACTGGGCTCATCAAGGATGTAGCACACGCCGCAAAGGCCTGACCCAATCTGGGTTGCAAGCCTTATTCTCTGGGCTTCACCGCCTGATAATGTTCCTGTTGCTCTTGAAAGAGACAGGTAGTCAAGGCCTACATCCACAAGGAAACCTACGCGGTTTCTTATCTCTTTTAATACCTGAGCTCCGATCATCTCCTGCTGAGGCGACAGCTTCATGTTATCAAGATAGGTCTTAAGCTCATCAATTGACATGGAGGTGATCTCATAGATGTTCTTATCATCTATGGTCACAGCAAGGGACTCCTTTTTAAGTCTCTGGCCGCCACACAGAGCACATGGTGTAATGCGCATAAACTCTTCATACTCAGCCTTGGCTGTCTCAGAAAAAGTCTCTCTGTATCTCTGCTCTACGTTTTTAATAAGACCATCAAAGAGAATAGGGTAATCTCCCTCACCTCTCTGGCCCTTGTAATGTACATTTACCGTTTTATCAGCGCCGTGGATCAGTACCTCTTTTGCCTTGTCAGAAAGATCCTGGAACGGAGTATCAAGGCTGAACTTATAAGCCTTGGCAAGAGCCCGCAGGGTAGCGTTACTAAAGCTGCTGTCCTTGTTGGCTGATTGCCAGCCCATAACAACGATACAGCCGTCATTAATGGAAAGGCTCTTATCAGGGATCATGAGATCCTCATCAAACTCCATCTTATAGCCAAGGCCAAGGCAATCAGGGCATGCGCCAAATGGGTTGTTGAAAGAAAAGCTCCTGGGCTCAATTTCAGGGATGCTTATGCCACAGTCGGGACAGGCAAAGCTCTGGGAAAAACTCAGCTCTTTTCCATCTATTACATCTACTAAAAGAAGTCCATCAGCCAGCTGCAGAGCGCTCTCTACAGAGTCTGTAAGACGTCTCCTTAAATTCTCGTTGTCGTCACGAACTACAATTCTGTCCACGATGATCTCAATGCTGTGCTTGATGTTCTTATCAAGCTTGATCTCTTCCTCGGTGATCTCGTACTGACTTCCGTCAATCCTTGCGCGGACGAAACCAGCGCGCTTAGCTCTGTCCAGAGTCTTTTGATGCTCACCTTTTTTTCCACGGACAACAGGAGCTAATATCTGAAGCTTGGTTCCATCACCAAGAGCCATGATCTGATCGCACATCTCATCAACGGTCTGCCTGCGGATCTCTCTTCCGCAGTTAGGACAGTGAGGAACACCAATCCTGGCATAAAGAAGCCTGAAGTGATCGTAGATCTCTGTAACTGTTCCAACAGTAGATCTTGGGTTCTTGTTAGTGGACTTCTGGTCTATTGATATGGTTGGTGAAAGTCCCTCTATAGACTCTACATTAGGCTTGTCCATCTGTCCAAGGAACATCCTGGCATAGGATGAAAGAGACTCCATGTATCTGCGCTGGCCTTCAGCAAAGATTGTCTCAAAGGCAAGTGAAGATTTACCAGAGCCTGAAACACCTGTAAATACTGTAAGTGTCTCCCTTGGGATCTTGACGTTAACGTGTTTTAAGTTATGTTCATCGGCACCACGAACCCTGATGTAATCATGAATGTCAGAGGGAAGTATCCTCTTGGTGGTGGTGTTCTTTTTGGTCATGTTTCTGTTATCTGTCATATGTTTATTACTCCATTTTTTTCACAAGGAAGTTAAACCTCGCTACGCTCGGTTTGACACGTTCGAACTATACTCGATAATACCTCGCCAAGTTCTCACAGCTCACAGCCCTGCAGTCAAATCGTTCAATATTTTCTTAAGCTCAATGAGCTGGTCTCTGAGGATTGCAGCATTCTCGAAGTCAAGCTCTGTAGCTGCTCTCTTCATCTTCTTCTGAACCTGTCCAATGAGCTTCTCAAGCTCGTCTCTATCCATGGACTCAGGAGCCTTTTCAAACTTAACCTCTTCCTTGGCAACTGCCTTGGTAACAGCAATAAGGTCTCTGACCGCCTTCTTGATGGTCTGAGGCGTAATGCCATGTTCCTCGTTATACTTTTGCTGAATAGCGCGCCTACGCCTGGTCTCTTCGATTGACTTCTTCATAGAGTCAGTCATATTGTCGGCGTACATTATAACATGTCCTTCAGAGTTTCTGGCTGCACGTCCAATGGTCTGGATCAGTGACGTCTCTGAACGAAGGAATCCTTCCTTATCTGCATCTATGATGGCAACCAGGGCAATCTCAGGAATATCAAGTCCCTCTCTCAAAAGGTTGATTCCAACGAGGACATCGAATACATCAAGTCTCATATCCCTGATGATCTCAGACCTTTCAAGGGTGTCTATATCAGAATGAAGGTACTTGACCCTTATGCCTGACTCTGCAAGATACTGAGTAAGGTCTTCTGCCATTCTCTTGGTAAGAGTTGTTACAAGAACCTTGTTACCTGCATCTACTGTCTTTCTGATCTCAGATATAAGGTCATCTATCTGTCCCTCTACAGGTCTTACATCAACCTCAGGATCAAGAAGTCCTGTAGGTCTTATCACCTGCTCAGCCCTAAGGAGCTCATGCTCCTCCTCATACTTACCTGGAGTTGCAGAACAGAAAAGCATCTGATCGATGTGGCTCTCAAACTCTTCAAAGTTAAGTGGTCTGTTATCAAGAGCAGATGGAAGTCTGAATCCATAGTCCACAAGTGTCAGCTTCCTGCTCCTGTCACCATGGTACATGGCTCCGATCTGAGGTATTGTCATATGAGACTCATCAACAATAATGAGGAAATCTCTGTCAAAGAAGTCCAGGAGCGTAAGAGGTGGTTCTCCTGGGGCTGCAAAATTCAGGTGCCTTGAGTAGTTCTCAATACCTGAACAAAATCCTGTCTCCCTCATCATCTCAACGTCAAAGTTGGTTCTCTCTGATATTCTCTGAGCCTCGATAAGGCGATCCTCTCCCTTGAAGAACTTGACCTGTTCCTCCAGCTCTTTTTCTATATTGTCACAGGCCTTGTTTATCTTTTCCTGGGGAACAACATAGTGGGAAGCAGGGTATATCATAACGTGGGTCAGCTCAGAATGTACCTTGGCTGTAACAGGCTCGATCTGGGTGATCCTGTCTATCTCATCTCCAAAGAACTCAACCCTTATAAGGAAGTCGTCCCAGTTGGCAGGGAAGATCTCAACTGTATCCCCGCGGACTCTGAAGTTGCATCTGCCAAGCTCCATGTCGTTCCTGTCGTACTGGATCGCAATCAGGTCCTTGATAAGTTCATCCCTGTCCTTCTGCATGCCAGGGCGCAGGGAAATAGACATTCCCTTAAATTCTTCCGGGCTACCAAGTCCGTATATACAGGACACACTGGCAACAACGATGACATCATTTCGCTCTGCAAGGGATGCTGTGGCAGAGAGTCTTAGTTTATCAATCTCGTCGTTGATGGATGAATCCTTGGCAATATAAGTATCAGTCTGTGGCACGTATGCCTCAGGCTGGTAGTAATCGTAGTAGGATACAAAATACTCTACAGCGTTTTCAGGAAAAAACTCTTTCATCTCTCCGTAGAGCTGACCTGCCAGTGTCTTGTTATGGCTGATAATCAGCGTAGGTTTATTAAGGGCTGCAATAACGTTGGCCATGGTAAAAGTCTTACCAGAACCTGTAACGCCAAGGAGGGTCTCAAACTGATTGCCTTCCTTAAAACCCTTGACCAGATCATCTATAGCCTTAGGTTGGTCACCAGTTGGTTTAAATTCTGAGTGAAGTATAAATTTATCCATATTTCTTTCCAAAATTAAAAGCTATACTTACCACTAGTTAACGTGATAAGTATAGCAGATATAGATTAAAAAGTATATCATTTTTCGAACTTTTGTTCTAGTCACACGGCGCTTTCCATTCATTAACTGAAGAATAGAACTCTTCTCCCGTGTCCAGGCATATTGCTCCCAGCCGCCCTCCAGGGATGAAAGATCCGCAATCTATAGCAATATGATTGTTTTCTTTATAGATATAACCCGGATTTGGATTACCTTCAATCGTCTGTGTTGGCGTATGTCCGGTTACAACATATCTATCAGGGAAATACTGTATGCTATAATCCGCTCTCATCCATATAAGTTCATGCATACTGTAGTCTTCTATATCCTTGTCTGGAGAAAAGTTCCCAAGGCCGGCATGAACAAGTAGAAAATCCTTATCCCCAACTGTAACCTCTTCGTAGATTACAAATTCACCAATAAAGTCGATCACATCCTGACGCATTTCTGGAGACAAGGCTCTGAATTCATCTATGGTTGTCTTACTGCCGTTGAATTGCCAGTTGCTCAGTTTCTCTATCATCTCAATGTCAAGCCTATCCACGTTTTCTTCAGTTATTTCCTGACTCAGAAACTTCAGGCATTCGATTGCCATAAGTTCATGATTACCCACAAGACATATGGTATTAGGCATCTCCATAATCTTAAGAAGCGTTTTTATAGGATGAGGACCTCTATCAACCACATCGCCGAGAATATATAAGGTATCCGTATCCTTTAAGTCTATCTTTTTTAATAAATCCATAAACATGTCATACTGTCCATGGATATCCGAGGTAACATACGTCGCCATGCACTCCTCCTTATGAGTAGAATCTTCCTCCTCTGTTTAATCATCAATATATCCCCAAGTTTTTTCTACTGTGTCAACCCAGATAAATTCTTCATTTCCAATGGGCGCCCCTCCTCTTGTTGTAGAAAATACATCAACAGTAATGAGGTTATCCTGTACCAAGACCTCATTAACTGGAGTATGTCCAACAACCTGAAGCAGATCATCCGGAAACATGCCTTTGGCAAGATTACCATCTTGGGGACGAATCCAGATTGGGCTGTTCTCTTCCCATAGTTCCTCATATCCGTAGTCATTGATGATGTCAAGCATACAGTCTATATCATTCATCATTGAGTATAGCTGAGACTCTACAAATTCTTTAGACAATCCTGCATGAGAAAAAAGTGTATTATCAAGCCTATGGATTATCGCGAAGTTTTCTGGAGATTTCAAAGTATCTCGGAGTTCTTCAAGCTTATCACATACCAGGTCTGCTGCTGTGATTGAAAATCCTGGATGATCATACTGACTCCACAAGTAAGACAGGTCATGGTTTCCGTAGCACCAATAAGAACCAGGATATCTTTTAGCAAAAAAAATTGCAGCATCCAGAGTCTCTTCATATAATTCATAATCGCTCTCTCGTCCCCAGTCGTCCACCAGATCGCCAAGTATAACAGCATTTTCACAGTCTGTGCTCTCCATAATGTCGGTAGCCTGATCGAACATCCACGGCTTCAGATGAACGTCTGGTATAACAAGCACTTTGCCCATATTTCTCTCCTAGATTTTTGACTCACCTATCAATTCTATTACGACGATTTTCTAAATGTCCTAATTGCTTCCTAAGTTTTTTACTGTATCTTCTTTTTACGTCCGGACTCTATAAGCTCTTTTTCAAAGGCTTCAGGGTTTTTAAGGTAGTAATCCTGATGGTATTCCTCAGCCTCGTAGAAGTTCTTGTAGGGCAAAAGAGCTACCTGCACCTCTTTACCCGAAGACTTCTTGAGGGCATCTATCTTGCCTTTGGCGATCTCTTTTTCATCCTCTGACATGTAGAAGATTGCCAGGGTGTAAGAAAAGCCTTTATCGATAAACTGCCCTTCAGCGTCAAAGGGATCTACATTAGCAAAGTAGATATCAAGGAGCTTGTCGTAGGATACCTTCTCATCATCGTAAACAAGCTTGATGGTCTCTCTGTGACCTGTCTCCTGGTGCTTGACCTGCTCATAGGTTGGGTTTTCTTCATCACCACCTGCATAGCCACAGATAACCTTATCTACTCCGTACATCTTATAGATTGGTGTTACGCACCAAAAACATCCCCCTGCAAAGTAAGCTTCTTTTGTCATACTGTTTTCTCCCGTAAATTTTATGTTTATTTCTCAAGCTGATGCTTTCTTTTTGACTTATATGCCTCCACCTGTTTCCAAAGGCTGTGAAGCTGATTTTTGTGAGCGCACAGCTTCTCATTGCAGTTGGCACATTTAAGGTAATCGTTGGTATTCTCAGAAAACCTCTCAGGATGTCGGTAGAAGGTGAGTTCCCAGCGGATCACCAATATCAGTGAAAGCGCAAGGAGTGTCCAGGTATAGGTTTTTTCAACAAACAAAAGTGGCGTGAACATCATTGCATAATCCCAGTTGTAGATCCTGCAGGTACCACAGCATTTATTCTTCATAAACCAGCTCTGGAACGGGCAAAAGAAAAGGATACAGATCATATCACACACTGAGTAGGCACTACATAGCAGTATCATGATCCCGTCATCCAAAATACCCAGCATATGAAGGCCGCCAAATATCAGGTTAAAGGATATCCAGATCATAAGCACCAGAACTGATGCATTGTTGTCCTGGATCTTTATATCAGTTTTTCCTGACTTTATATAGTTTTTCGCAAACTGCTTCTGACAGCCAGGGCTCTCGGTGACTGATGGAAAGAATCTTCCGATCATTTCCAGAACAAAAATCGCCCACACGATCCACAGTAGCGCCGGGATACTCTCCATTCTAGCCAGGATCGTCTCTTTTCCATGGATCCTGTCCACAACATAGCAGACAAGCAATACTACAAATATCACACTTCGGTAAAACAGCCTTATGTAATGCACAAAACTTACCGTTGTGATCTTACTGTTCTTTACAAGCTTTTTCTTTAACTGTTCAAGCCACATAATTTCCCTATTTCAAAGTAACAACTATTTCTTTATCATCTGCAAGCTTTTCCTTAGCACAAGTGCCGTTGCAGCTAAGTTCGTAGTCGCCCTCAAAAGCCTCTACGCTTGCCCAACCATTCTCATCAGTCCTAACTACAGTATCAGTCCACCACTCCTCTTTGACAAGGTTTTTCAGCATTTCAAAGGATGGTTTTTTTGTACCATCTAGTCTTACAAATCCGCTTGGAGCCTTGAGCCATGCGCCATCGGTAAAATCCCAGGTTGTGATAGCCTGTACAAGCGGGTGCTCGAAAAGAATCCTGTACATCTCTTCGATCTCTTTTGCCTGACGCTGTTCCCCTTCAGGAGTAGATGGCCACTCATCTACCTGCCAGTCGTTTAGGTCGACAATATGGGCAGGCATGATATCGCCTGAAATCAGCGTGTTCTCTGTGAAGTGGATTGGAAGTCCGAAACCAGAAAATCTATCAAGTACCTCAAGGAGCTTCTCCTTTCCCCAATACCCCTGATGCTGGTGGGACTGGATTCCTATGGCACTTATGGGAACTCCTGCATTCAGGCACCCATCGATCAATATCTCATAGTTGATAGATGTATTAAAGTCATTAAGAAGCAGCACTGCATCTGGATTGTCTGCGTGAGCTCTATCGAACACTTCCTTGATGAGACCAACTCTGCCCTTCTCTTTGCAGATCCTGGTGATAGCGTTGTCGTACTTGTCAAATATTGGCATTATTACAACTTCGTTGATGACATCCCACATGTCGATAACGCCCTTGAAGCCCTTTACCTCGCGATCAATACGTTCAAGCTGCTTCTGAAGGATTGTGGCGTTGTCGTATTTCATGAGCCAGTCTGCGCACACTGTGTGCCAGCAAAGAGGATGTCCCTTTACTCTGACTCCCTTGCTGTTTAAATACTGAGCTGTCTTCATAAGCATCTCAGTATTTGGCTTACCTTCTTCCGGCTCAAAATTCCCCCAATAAAACGGAAGAGTTGCGTAGTTAAAGATTTCCAGCCACTTATCTGTAAGCTGCTTGTATTTATCTTCTCCCTTCATGACATAAGGAATGAAATCAAAAGCCCCGCAGCCAAACAAAAACTCATGGTTTGTCTGCTTTATCCTGACCTGCCGACCACAAAGGGGATTACCCTGTCCATCTACAAAACGAATTCTTTTCTTAACCTGTCTGTGTGCTATTCCCATATGCGTAACCCTTTCACTTCTGCAAAACTGCAGTTAATAAAGTATTGCATATATAATGACATGCTTACCGGCAAGAATTCTCCCAAATAATTGCTCAAAACCTATCTATTTTTATTCACCCAGATACCCTGCAACATCATTGAGATCTGATAAGACTGTTTCTGCCAAGCTCTCCATCTCTTCATTGGATGGCAGAAGGTCCGGAACCATGATGGGGCGTAGCTTTCCTGCGCTAGCTGCTCTTATTCCATTGTAAGAATCCTCAATAGCGTAGGCTCTTTCAGGCTCTACTTTTATCTTTTCACAGGCCAAAAGAAATATATCAGGCTCTGGCTTACTCCTTGATACCATGTCACCAGTTACAATCTCATCGAAGTAATCAAGGATTCCTGCATCCCTGAGCTGATTTACTACAGTCTGTCTTCTTGTGGATGATGCCAATGCTATCTTTTTACCATTATCTTTCAGGAACGTAAGGATTTCTTTTACCCCAGGTTTCATTGGAAGTCTTCCACCGTCGTACCTCTCGTGGTACATAATAGAAGCTTCCTTTGCATATTCATCATAGGGAAAATCTTCTCCATATGCGCTTAGCATTATTTCCCTTGTCTTGGCATCATTAGTACCAGTACAGGCAAGATACGGTTCTTCTATGTCCTTGATGTCGTATTTCTTAGCCAGTTCTATCCAGCAGTCCATTACTGCTCTCTCGGAGTCAAAAATAACTCCGTCCATATCAAAAACCACTGCGTCAAAATCTCTCATTTCTGCCTCCAATCAAATATGCCCTAATATTACACATCTTTTATTTTGTAGTAAAGCATACATCAGAAATAATAAAAAAGAGTTAGACTCTAAAATGAATCTAACTCAAAGTATCTTAACTAAACGGTATCAACTACAAAAAGTAATCAAACTAATTTCTATCCTTTTTCCACTCATCATATACCTTCTCATCATCATAGTCAGGAGCATAATTCTCAGCAATAGCGCAAATCTCTTTTACGAACTCTTCATCTTCTTCAACTTCATCAGCTATAATATTTATGCTTTTCCCCTTGGCTAACTTTTTGCAAATTAGCCCTATCAATGTCTTTTCTTTTCCTATTTCTTCACCTTCATCCTTGGCTTCCTTAACCAAAATTCTTTCTCTGTCCCATTGCTGCATATATTTCTTGGTTACCTCCGGTCTTTTCTTTACCTTTGATACGACTGTTTCGAGGTTGTTAACTTCAGGATTAGATGTGTTGATTTTCTCTCCTGATACTATATATTTTAGCACCTCCCTAAGGTGTTTTCCATGTTCTGAAGGCAGGGATTTATTCATCTTCCCATGGCAATATAAGTATATGTGAGATATTCCATCTTTATATTCAATAAATGGATGAGTTTCTCTGATAGATGCTTTTAGCCTAGATCAAGCGAATCAGAAATGTAGTACTTGTACCCATGCTGCTTGCAATAGTTTTTTACTCTGATAGAAATAAATGGATTACTGGTGTACTCCAGGAGATATATGTCTGCTCCCATTTTGGAATACTTTTCAAGATGCTCCAAAAAGTACTCTCTATCCTCTTTAAAGCTCCCATGAAAAGAACCTGTTTCCCAGTCAATCCTTGTAAATACAGACTCCTGGTTTATACCTGTGATAACATCCCTAAAGTCGCCGCCATTTTCTGTATAACCTTCTATGAACGCATCTCCACCGTTCATTATAACTTCTTTTCCAGTAGCCACCAGGCCATTCATGATTGTAGCGACGCCATCAAGCATCTCATCACTTTGGTACATATAGTAAACATCACAGTTATCTACAAAGAAACCATCTATGTTTTTTGCAAGAAGTGAAGGCGTAAGCTCATCCAAGATAAAGGACTGCCATCTTTCTGAGGTTGCATCCACCCAGTTTTCATCTTCCCAGTTTTCGTACACATCTAAGGTCAGATCCTGATATTCTGCATAGTAGTCACGGAAATTCTCTAGAGATCCTACGTTGATATAACTATAGACCTTATGTCCTTCGTTCTTAAACTCTGCTATATCTGCCGCCTCGAAATACTGCGCATCGATCACAACTGTGTCATACTTTGAGAGTCTGTCAAGGTCTCCTTCGTAGCTCAAGAACACGCCATAATCCTGATGATTATACGAGCACGCACACGATGCTATCACTAATAGGCATAGTAATATAGCCACTTGTTTTCTCATTGCACCCTTACCAAATTTCACGTCCTTCAGGCTCTCCCCAATCATATTCTCCATCTAGGGACAACTTCTCTCCAAACTCCGCTGCACGTTCTTCAAGTGTTCTATGCTTAGATTGAGCCTCTTTATTATTCTCATCCCTTGGCACCCTAATCGTACTACCATCCTTTATCATACCTGCGCCTCCTCTTTGCTTTACCTACTCCCAATGATATTCCCTATCAAATAGGGTGTCAAAGATTAAACGAATCATAGGTGTACACCATATCCTGCTCGATCACGAAGTCCTCATCGCAGGCACTATACGAGCTGCTGCCTCTATCAAGGAGCTGGGTTGTGCACATGGCGGCTGT
>CAMVJI010000016.1 GCA_947167765.1 uncultured Butyrivibrio sp.
AAAAAGTGCAGAACCATGCGGGTTCTGCACTTTAAAAAATTTTAATTATTTTGTTTTTGATGATCAGATAACCTCATCATCTTCGCCCTGATAGGCTTTTATCCTGACATACTCTTCAATAGTAATGCCAAGAGCTGCTGCAAGAAGGATCATCCACCACCAGTTGTCCTGAGTCCTTCGCTCCTGCGGAGTAGCAACAAGAGGCGTCTCCTCTTCTTCGATAGTAACTTCTGATGCCGTAGCTACAGTCCCCTCTGATGCTAAGGCAGTTACCGGACTAAACATCACGGCAAAGCACATAAATAGTGCTGTAAGTGGTGCCAGTCCCCATTTCAATATTCTTTTTCTCATAACATCTCACCCTCATAATAAGCGTTATTACACACTCTACAGCAACATATTATAATACTGATAATCATATAAATTATCATATTTATAAAAATTTTTGTGTGTTTATAAATAATTTATAAATTGAGGGTTGGAAAGCGGTTCTTTCGTGACAGAGGGGACGGTTCTCCTTGACTCCCAGAGGGAGTCAGAGAGAACCGTCCCCCTGTCACAAAAGAACCTTTATATCAAAGTACTTTGATTGCTTTCTTAGGGCACTTCTCTGCGCAGGTTCCGCAGTGTGTGCACTTCTCCTGGTCGATAACGGCCACGTTGTTTTCAACAGTGATGGCGCCGGCTGGACAGTTCTTTTCACAGATATGACAAGCGATACAGCCGATGGTACAGTACTGGTTAACGAGCTTACCCATGTCCTGAGACTTGCAGGATACAACCTGCGTTGCATCATATGGGATAAAGTCTATGAGGTGGCGAGGACAGATATCTACGCACTTGCCGCAGGCCTTACACTCTTCCTTATCTACTACTGCAATGCCGTTAACTACGTGGATGGCATCGAACTGGCAGACAGATACGCAGCTTCCGCCGCCAAGGCATCCATAGGAGCAGGTCTTAGCTCCGCCGCCTGGAGCCTGAGCTTCAAGCCTGCAGTCCGCAACTCCGTTGTAGTCGTACTGGCTCTTAGCCTTATCACAGTCGCCCTGGCAATGAACGTAGGCAACCATTCTCTTTGAAGTGCCTGCCTCAACGCCCATAATACCTGAGATCACGTCAGCTACTGCCTGGCCTCCTACAGGGCACTGATTAACAGCAGCTTCTCCTTTTGCTATCGCTGCAGCACATCCTGAACATCCGGGGAATCCGCATCCACCACAGTTATTGCCAGGAAGAGCTTCTAAGATAGCCTGTTCTTTTTCATCTACATCAACATGCAGCTTGAGGTCTGCGATGCCAAGAATAAGTCCAATGACAATTCCAACACCGGCAACCACTGCAGTTGCAATGATTATTCCAGTTATCATAAGTCAATATCTCCTTTTATTTGAGAGCTGAGAATCCAGTGAATGCAATTGCCATAAGACCAGAGGTCAAAAGAACCAATGGCATTCCCTTAAATGGTGCAGGGATATCATTGTATTCCATCTTTTCACGAAGGCCTGCAAGGATGACGATTGAGATTGTAAATCCAACCGCTGTTGCAAAGCCGCAAACAGTGCTCTCTAAAATAGTGTATCCATCAGTTACGTTGTTAAGCGCCACACCAAGTACTGCGCAGTTTGTTGTGATAAGAGGAAGATAAACTCCAAGAGCCTGGTACAAAGATACCACGAACTTCTTAAGGATCATCTCTACAAACTGAACCAGCATGGCTATAACAAGGATAAACACGATGGTCTTAAGATATGACAGATCAAGTGGATCCAAAATAAACTTGTAGATGATGCTACATACAAGTGATGCCATTGTAATAACGAAGATACATGCAGCGCCCATTCCAAGTGCTGTGTCTGTCTTCTTGGAAACACCAAGGAAAGGACAAAGACCAAGGAACTGGCTAAGTACTACGTTATTTACAAGGGATGCAGTGATCATAAGTCCAATAAGATTAACTATTACTTCTCCCATTAGTTTTCAGCCTCCTTCCTTGCCTCTTTTTCTGCAGAGATCTTATCTGCTGCTGCCTCTTCAGTTGACGAGCAGCATCCCTGTCCGAACTTGGATGTATCTTTTCCCTTCCTCGCCATATTCATCTTGATCTTGTTCATGATGGCAATAAGGAATGCCAGAACAAAGAACGCACCAGCCTGCTGGATAAAGATGCTGATTGGCTGATAGCCTGCAAGAAATGCTCCAACAGCTCCGGGAACAACTGTGCCTTCGCCCAGGATCTGAACATCGAATGCTGTTCCTGCGCCGATGAACTCTCTTATAAGTCCGATGCAGGTAATGGCACAGGTAAATCCGATTCCCATTCCGATTCCATCAAAGAATGAAGGAACAATACCGTTTTTGCTGGCGTAAGCTTCCGCTCTACCGAAGATGATACAGTTAACAACGATAAGAGGAATGTATACGCCCAGGGCTGCATTAAGTGCAGGAACGTAAGCTTTCATTAAAAGCTCTACTAAGGTTACGAAAGAAGCAATTACTACAATGAAGGATGGAATCCTGACTGTAGAAGGAATTGTCTTACGAAGTGCTGAAATAACAGCGTTACTAAGTGCAAGAACGAAGGTAGTTGCAAGACCCATTCCAAGTCCGTTGATGGCTGAGGATGTTACAGCCAGTGTAGGACACATACCGATCATCAGTACCAGTGTTGGGTTTTCTACAACAAGTCCGTTAAAAAATCTCTCGGCAGGAGTGTTCTGTTTAAAGCCTAAAGCGCCTTTTTTTGCTTCCATGCTAATCAGTTACCCCCTTTCAATACATTTTCAAAATATGCTACTGCTGCGTTAACGCCGTTTGTAACAGCTCTGGAGGTGATGGTTGCACCAGATATTGCCTCTATCTGAGTTGCAGGATCACTGAGCTGTCCGTTTTTAACAACGCTAAACTGTGTAGCTGCCTTATCAGCAAACTGAGGAACAACTACTTTCTCAGCGTTCATTCCAAGGCCGGGAGTCTCGGCAATCTTGATGATGGAGATGCCATTGACATTTCCTTCATTGGTGATACCTACTGTGTAATCGATAAAGTCGCCGTATCCCTTGGACTTAACCTGGATGACATATCCAAGGCCTGTTCCTGCGGAATCTTTAGCTTCTTTTACGCTCTCAATTGTTACACCTGTAAACTCTCCAGAAATAGCTGCAGCTCCTGCCTCATCAGTAGCTACATCATCAAATGTAGCGGCAGAGGCAAATACTGACTGGTTAGCCTTGTCCTGTGCAAGCTTGTCCTGATAAGCTATAGGCTCTTTTGTAACCTGATAAACAATACCAAGAAGTACGCCGGCAACAAGTGTTATTGCAAAGAGGATAAGGGCGTTTTTGATCATTGACTTTGTATCGTTCATGCTTTTTTCGCCTCCTTCTTTGCAGTTTTCTTAATACCGAAGGCCCTTGGAATAGTGAACTTCTCAATAAGGGGCACAAGAAGGTTTGTGATGACAATTGCAAAGGATACGCCCTCAGCATTGGCACCAAAAATACGGAAGATTCCTGTAAGGAGTCCTAGGATGATTCCGTAGATAACCTTTCCCTTAGGAGTTATAGGGCATGTGACATAGTCGGTTGCCATGAAGAATGCTCCAAGCATAAGTCCGCCACCTGCAAGGTGAGCTGCGATATATGAGAAGTTAAATCCATAGCCGCCAAAGAGCCCAACAAATATAACAAAGGAAATGATGTATGTGAATGGGATCACATAATCGATGATTCCTACTGCGAACAGGATCATGGCACCGATCACGATGCAGAGCATTGATGTCTCACCAATTGTTCCGCCTGTGCGGCCGATGATCATATCCATTACGTTAACCTCTACACCGTTTTTCAGGTTTGCAAGTGGTGTTGCTCCTGTATAGGTGTCAGTTACGAAGTTGGTCATAAGAGCTGGGAATGACAGAACAAGGAAGCACCTTCCACCAAGGGCCGGATTCATGAAGTTCTGTCCAAGTCCGCCAAAGAGCTGCTTGACCATGATTATTGCAAATATACTTCCAAGGATTGGTACCCAGAAAGGTACTGTTGATGGAAGGTTAAGTGCAAGTAGAAGTCCAGTTACAACTGCAGAGAAATCTCCAATCGTAACAGGCTTATGAAGTGCCTTCTCATAGATAAACTCTGAGAGCACAGCACTTGCTACTGATAATAAGATAATGATAAGTGCATTCAGTCCAAAGTTATATATTCCAAAACCTGTGGCAGGGAGCAGTGCTATGACCACCCACATCATGATGTTTGAAGTGGTTGTCTTGGATCTAACATGGGGATTGGATGACACTCTTTTTAGTTCACTCATTCAAATGTCCCCCTTACTTCTTTCTCTTGCCGAGCTGGATCTTACGCATGCCCTTGATCAGCTGGGTGAGCTGACGTCTTGCAGGGCAGATGTAGCTGCAGCATCCACACTCGCAGCACTCCATGCCATACATGTCAAGGAATGCCTTCTCATTGTTATGTTCAACCGCATCTGCCAGGTTCTTGGGTACGAGCCTCTCAGGGCATACCTCAACGCAGCGTGCACAGTTGATGCAGGCTGATGGCTCAAGAGCTGCTACCTCGTCCTTAGTCAGACAGGTAAGAGCTGATGCAGTCTTGGTTGTGGGAACATCAAGGTCAAAGATGGCAAAGCCCATCATAGGACCACCGGAGATGATCTTGGCAGGCTCGCACTTAAGGCCGGCGTCGTCAAGAAGCTCTCTATAGTTAGTTCCAATCCTAACCTTGTAGTTCTGAGGATTTTCAACAGCCTCTCCGGTAATGGTAACGATCCTCTCCATGAGAGGTCTGCCTTCCATTACTGCTCTTCTTACAGCGCAGAGAGTATCTACGTTGTCAACAATGCATCCAGCGTCAGCCGGCAGCATTGAAGAGTTGATCTCTCTTCCTGTGACAGCATAAATGAGCATACGCTCAGCACCCTCAGGATACTTGGTCTTAACGGGCTTAACGCTTATATTATCAATATCTTTTGTAAGTTCTTTGAATTTAGCGATCGCGTCGGGCTTGTTGTCCTCGATTGCAAGAATTCCTCTCGCATTAGGGAAGATGCTGACTGCGATCTGAAGACCTTCAAGAAGAAGCTCCGGCTCTTCGATCATCCTGCGGTAGTCAGATGTAAGATATGGCTCACACTCTGAGCAGTTGGCAATGACATAATCGATCTTGTCAGGCTCCTTTGGAGAAAACTTGACAGCGGTTGGGAAACCAGCGCCTCCCATACCTACCACTCCGGCCTCACGAACAGCTGCGATCTTGTCCTCTGCAGTCATCTCCTCGTAGGGCTTTAATGGTTTAAACTCAACTTCTTCATACTTCTCATCGTTCTCAACGATGATACAGTCGCACATAGCTCCTGTTGCCAGGCGTCTCTTTTCAATAGACTTAACCGTTCCTGATACAGTTGAATAGATTGGTGCAGAAACAAAGCCACCAGCTTCTGCGATCTTCTGGCCTGTCAGGACGTGGTCACCCACTGCAACAATAGGCTTGGCGGGCGCGCCGATATGCTGTGATACCGGATACACCAGTTCCCCTTTTGGGAAAACTATTTTGATGGGCTTATCCTTGGAAAGCTCTTTGCCTTCGTAGGGATGAATTCCACCAGTAAAAGTACCTCTTGCCATTTTCCTACCTTCCTCCATTTTTTTATGTCAACTCTTTTGTGAAAAGAGCTGATAATCTACCTATAATTATACTATTATTTGCCAGATATTTTTTGATTAGTATCAAACTTTATATAGTTAGTTTTTTCACGAATCAAGGATATGTGCTATCACATGTGAAGCATACAGACTCATGGCAAACCTGCTCTTTTTCATGTTCTCATTGAGGTCAAAAAAGAAACTGTTATCCTCGTAGTCTTTCTTGAAGAATGGGGCAAAGCAAAGATCCCACTCGCGGAGAAACTGCCCGGTCTTTTTGGTGTAGCAGTTTGCTGCAGTTGCCTTTTCCCTGTGAGCCTTATCTACAAACTCTGCCAGGGACTTATGGATCGCCACATCCTCCTGAGGCAGATAGTAGTAGTCCTTGTAATTAGAGTAAAAATACTTAAGCTCTGCCTCATACAGCGGAACGCGAAGTGTAGCCTCGCTCCCTTCTGCCTTAAAGTAGCACCCTTCTACATTACCTGCCAGTGATGATGGAAGCTCATAGGGGAGCCTCAGCTTCATGAAGACTTCACTCTTTTCCCTGCCATCATAGTCTCTAAACCTGTTGGCTGATACCTTGACTGCCCGTACAGGGAGACTTCCTTCAAGGCCATCCATGTAGCTGTTTTCATCGATCTCTTCGTCGGTCCTTACAGAAACCTCGGGCATGTTCTTAAACTGCTTAAAGAAAGAGTCATAGTACAGCATGGGAAGGAGTCCGAACATCCCCTTTACATCCTCGAAGTTGTGAAGAAGCAGGAGCCTCTTGCTCTCCTCATCTTTTTTCTCTACGAAGGTCTTGTAAACTGGTATGAGCTTGCCTCCATCGTACTGATCCTGCCTGTCGATGCCAAGGTAGAGCTCAATTGTTTTTTGTTTGCAGTCAGGGAGCCCCAGCTGTTTCTTGTAATTCTTAACCTGCTTGTACAGATCAAAAGAGTCCATATCAGCCGTGGGATCTGACAGGTCATATTTCTCATACTTGGCCTTCAGAAATGGTATATCAAATCTGTCCCCGTTAAAATGGACCAGCTTTTTAAAGCCCTTTGAAAAGTCCGAAAACGCAGAAAGGACCTGTTTCTCATCAGCTGCCGACAGAGCCAGGAACTGGATGATATTCCAGTCGTTGCCTGCCTTGTACGCAGCGCCAATAAGATAAAGGTCCGATGTCTTAGGCGAAAGGCCAGTTGTTTCGATATCGATAAAAAGAATCTCCCGCTCTTCACAGTCAAGGGTCTTTATAAGGATCTCCATATCTTCATTTTTAGGTCTTTCTATTATTTCGTTTGTTCGAATCATGCTGTCCCTCTTTCCGAAATCACCTACCCCTCTAGTATATCAAATTTTCCGCACAAAAAAAATCCCAAAAGCCGCACTAAATGTGGCCTTTGGGATTATCATATCGTTGTCTTTGATCAGGGCTTCTCGTAGTAGAAAGAGTTCTTTCTCACAAAGCCGATCTCCTTGTAGTTGATGATCTGCTCTGTGCTTCCGATAAAGAGGATTCCGCCGGATGCAAGGTTTGCGTAGTACTTTCTGAAAATGTCGTCCTTGGCTTCCTCTGTGAAGTAGATAAGAACGTTTCTGCATACGATAAGGTGCATATCCTTTGGATATGGATCGCGAAGAAGGTCTGCCTGCTTAAATGTAACGCGGGATGTGATCTCGCTACTAACCTTCATCTTGCCGTCTGCTGTCTCTGTGAAGTATTTCTTTTTAAACTCCTCAGGAACGTTCTGGACTTCCTTCTTGTCGTAGATAGCTGCCTTAGCCTTGGCAAGAACTACAGCGTCAAGGTCTGTTGCTATTACACTGATCTGATTAAGAGGAATGTGCTTTGAGAGCATCATAACGATGGTGTATGGCTCATCACCTGTTGAGCAGGCTGCACTCCAGATCTTTAAGTTCTTACCAAACTTGCTCATGAGCTCCGGAACCATCTCTTTATCCATGAGCTCCCACTGTTCCTTGTTTCTAAAGAATTCTGAAACGTTGATGGTAAGATATGTAACAAAAGAATCAAGGGCTTCCCTGTCCTTCTTTATAAGATCAAGGAATCCGTCGTAGCCATTAACCTCATATTTGCCGATAAGAGTATCAATCCTTCTCTTCATCTGCTTCTCTTTGTAGGCGTTAAGGTCAATCTTGGTAAGGTCATAAACTCCCTTTTTAAACCACTCGTAATCAGCTGCCATACAGTTCCATTTCCTCCTAGTGTTAAATTTAATGACATAGTCACTAATATAATTCTAAACTGTTTCAAATTGTATGTAAAATGAAATAATTATAAATATAATATCGTTATATTTCGCAAATTGTCAAAATTCATTGTCCACTGAATAAGTGGTATCTCCAACTGATACTTCTTTTACTGAAAGCTCAGCGCTAAAGAGCTTCTCATCAACATAGTTGAATTTCTGGTAAGGAGCGCCATTTTCAATTGCCCTGATAAGGGTACTTACCCTTGGGCCATGGAGCGGATTACACTCTGCAATGCAGGATATCTTGCCCGCTCTGGCATATTCAAGGGCTGTTTCGTTGACGCCGTCAAAAGAGACTATCATTATCTCACCCTTCTGGATGTTGGAGCCAACTTTTTTCCCGGCGCTTTCTATGGCATCTATGGCGCCGATGGCCATGTTGTCGTTCTCACAGTAGACCACGTTGATATCGTCAAAGCGCTTTAAAAGAGCTGCCATGACCTCTCTTCCTCTGTTCTCTGTAAAATCTCCGCTTATCTCTGCCCGAAGATCCCAGCCATTGTCCCTTGCAGCATTGGCAAGGCCTCTGCTCCTTCCTATCTGGGCAGTTGAGCCTTCACTTCCCTGGATATTCACAATATGAAGATCCGAAGCCTCAACGCCATTACCCTCTGTATAAGCCTTGATCCAGGCTGCCATCTTCTGGCCCTCAAGCTCAAAGTCAGAACCAACCCAGCATGAATAGAGGTTCTTATCAGAGGTGTTAACTCTTCTGTCAACTAAGATCACAGGGATATTAGCTTCTCTTGCCTCAGCAAGCACAGTCTCCCATCCGCTCTCTGTAGCAGGTGCAAGGACTATGTAATCCACCTCCTGCTGAATAAAGGTTCTTATGGCAGTTATCTGATTGGCCTGTTTTTGCTGACCGTTTTTATAGATCAGGGAATAACCGTTTTCCTCAGAAAGGGCAGAAAGCATTGAGTCAGTGTTGGCACTTCGCCAATCTGACTCTGCCCCCAACTGAGAGAAGCCGACGGTAATTAAATCGTCGGCTTTTTCATATTCTTCACTTGACTCCGGAATAGTTTCCGGGGTAATGGCCCCGCAGCCTGTAAATAGAGAAAGGGAAAGGACAAGCAGGGCCATGAGCATGTATTTCTTTTTCATATTAAGGATCTACCTTCAGCTCTTAAGCACTTTGTTTTTCTGAGCCATTACAACTGACTGGATAAGAAGGAAGATGCACAGCATAGCTGCGATAGTGATACCTGTCCACCAGGCCTCATCAAGACCTGCAGATGCAACTATGTTCTGGATGGTTGAAAGTGAAAGAACTCCAAACAAAGTTCCAATGATATTACCAACACCACCTGTAAGCATTGTTCCACCAATGATAGAGGAAGCGATGGCGTTCATCTCCATACCCATTGCATGGCTGGCTGAGCCTGAACCTACATGAAGGAAGTAAACATATCCGCCTATACCTGCAAGAGTTGAGCAGATAAGGTGTGAAAGGAACTTGGTCCTCTTAACGTTGATACCCATCATAAGGGCACTCTGTTTGTTACCACCTACGGCGTAGAAGCTTCTTCCAAGCTTGGTCCATCTAAGCACTATAAACAATATTACCATAATTATCAGTGCTACGATCACACCAATTTCTACATATGCAGGAACATAGATACCTTTTTTGTTAACTGATCCAAGGAAAGGCACGTTGATACGTGTATCCTTAAGTGCCATGAACTCAGGATCTGCAACGTTGAAAGGTGCTGTGTTTACGATGGTTGTCATACCTCTTGCAAAGAACATTCCTGCAAGGGATACGATAAAGGGCTGGATATCAAGGTAAGCTACCAAAAAGCCCTGAACAAGGCCAAATGCAACACCTATGGCAAGAGCAAGAAGTACTGACCCCAAGATGCTGCCGCCCTTCATATCAAGGTAAACTGCGCAGCTCATGGAAACAAGAGCAACTACGCCGCCTACAGAGATATCGATTCCGCCAGAGATCATTACGATACTCATTCCTGTTGCGGTAATGATAAGTGCTGCGTTGGCATTTAAGATGTTAAAAAACATCTGTGGCTTGGTAAATCCGCCGCCCTGGAACAGGATCGCTCCAAGGTACATAAGTACAAATATCACAATTGTGATGGTAAGAAGAAGGCTTGTGTCATTCATCTTATTAAAGATGCTTACTTTTTTCTTGTCAGCCACTTACGCCGCCTCCTTTCTCATAAAGGGCACTTTCTTAAAGAGCTGTGCCATGTAGTCTCTGACTGTTGGTGCAGAGAATACTACAAGAAGGATAACTACAACAGCCTTATAAGCAGCAAGGGCATCGGACTGCACGTTGAACTTATAAAGAGTTGTTGTAAGGAACTGTATAACATATGCTCCAAGGATTGAGGACCACATGTTGAACTTACCACCTGAAAGTGAGTTTCCGCCAAGGGCAACAGCAAGGATTGCGTCCATCTCGATGTCTTTTGCAATAACTGAGTAGTTGATGGTTGACAGACGGCTAACCTTGATAAGGGCAGCTACTGCAACGCAAAGGCCCAGGATAACAAAGCTGATGAACTTGATAAGTGTAGGGTTGATACCGTTAAGTCTTGAGGAACTTTCATTGATACCAACTGCCTGTGTGTAAAGCCCAAGGTTTGTGAATTTAAGCACCAGGGCTATGATAGCTATACAGATCGCCACAATGAAAACTGTTGTGGGGATCGGAATACCAGGGATAAATCCTCCAAAGTATGAGAACTTAGGATCTGGAACGATAGGAAGCTCGTTGTTGTTGATCCATGCTGCGATTGAACGACCTGCAGTGAACAGGATAAGTGTAGCGATCATTGGCTGGATCTTGAAAAGAGCTACCAGCGCGCCGTTAAAGGCACCGCACAGCATTCCTACAACACAGGCTACCAAAAATGCCACAATGATTGGAGCCTGGATGGTCTCAGGTCTTGAGTTACCACCGCAGAGAACTCTAAGCATAGCAGAACCTGCAATAGCAATTGTTGCTCCTACTGAAATATCCTGTCCGCCTGAAGCAGCAGTAACCAGAGTCATACCGATTGCCAGGATTCCAAGCTCTGAGCCATAGTCCAGAATTGTGATAAGGTATCCTGAAAGAACCGGATATCCTGCGTTATTTGTTCCAAGGGTTACCTTAAAGAACCCTGGATCGTTTATCAGATTTATTACCGCCAGAAGAATAAGTGCCATCAGCGGTATAAAGAGCTGATTAGATGTGATTTTCTTTAGATTAGACATACCTTATTCTCCTCCTGCGATAGTACTCATGATCTTGTTCTGTGTAAGGTCTTCTCCTGACAGTTCCCCTACTACCTTCCTATCGCGCATAACTACAAGTCTTGAGCAGGTCCTTAGCATCTCATCTGTCTCTGAAGAGATGAAGGTTACGCTCATTCCCTCTGATGCAAGCTCAAGTACGAGCTTCTGGATATCTACCTTGGTTCCTACATCGATACCTCTTGTAGGCTCATCAAGGATCAGATACTCAGGATGCATGAGAAGCCACCTTGCAAGGATAACCTTCTGCTGATTGCCACCAGAAAGTGATTTTATAGGAGTTTCAGATGAAGCTGTCTTGATGTTGAGCTTCTTGATATACTCCTCAGCAAAGGCTTCAGCTTTTGCCTTAGAAAATGGCTTAAAGAAACCAGTCATGACCTGAAGTGCCATGATGATGTTATCTCTTACTGAAAGGTCTCCTATGATACCATCAACCTTTCTGTCTTCAGGCAGGTATGCAATACCATTCTTCATGGCATCTAAGGGCTTATTTATCTTAACTTCCTTGCCATGAACCTTGACCTTACCTCCAAGGATCCTGTCAGCGCCAAAGATCGCTCTTACGCACTCACTTCGTCCAGAACCAAGAAGTCCGGTAAAGCCGTTGACTTCACCCTTTTTGATGTAGAAGTCAAAAGGCTTAATACCTGCATCACTCTGAAGGTGTTCTGCCTCAAATACTGTTTCGTCTGCATCAGCGCCGTGATAACCGCCGCCTTCACCCTTTATGTCTGATAGATCATCCATTTCCTTGCCAAGCATCTTGGCAACAAGCTGTACCCTTGGAAGATCCTTGATCTCGTATTCACCCACAAGCTGACCATCCCTAAGGACAGTGATCTTGTCACATACTTCATAAACCTGATCCAAAAAGTGTGTTACAAAGATGATACCTACGCCCATAGCCTTAAGGTCTCTCATAAGGCCAAAGAGCTTTTCAACCTCCTGCTCATCCAGTGAAGATGTAGGCTCATCCAGGATCAGTACCTTACAGTCCATATCCACAGCTCTGGCAATAGCAACCATCTGCTGAACTGCAATTGAGCAGTTAGACAGCTGCTGAGTAGCCATTGCAGGAATATCCAGCATCTTAAGGAGCTTGTCCGCATCAGCGTTCATCTCTTTCCAGTTGGTAAGAGCGCTCTTTTCTCTGCCGATAAACATATTCTCTGCAACTGTGAGGTTAGGACAAAGAGTTATTTCCTGATATACAGTGCTTATTCCAAGTTTCTGGGCATCCTGAGGCGAGTGGATCTGGACCTCCCCTGATCCAGCAAGCTCAATGGTGCCAGCATCCTTGGTATATACACCCGTCAAAACTTTTATAAGCGTTGATTTTCCAGCGCCGTTCTCTCCCATCAGTGCGTGGATCTCACCCTTTTCCAGCTTGAAGTCCACATTCTGAAGTGCCCGTACGCCCGGAAATGATTTGTTGATTCCACGCATCTGTAATACTGTGGTTTCATTCATATGCCGGTCCTCTTTTCTCTTAAAAAAGGCGCAGCAGTCAACGCCGCTGCGCCCTAAAGTACTTATTATCAGATTCCGTAGTTATCTACATCATCCTGTGTGATTGTTGTTGCATCAAAGCCCTTCTCATCCATGATGATTGTCTTCTCTGAAAGGGTCTCGCCTGCTTCAAGCTTCTTGATGATGTCGTCGATGTAGCTTGACTGGAAAGGATTGCACTGTCCGTCGTAGTTCCAGTTCTGAGCAAGAAGCTCTTCAAGAGCCCACTTGTTGCAGTCAAATCCCATAACTACTACGTCCTTGCCAACACCGTGTGAGATACCTGCTGCATCAAGAGCTGCAACAGCACCCTTAGCCATATCGTCGTTCTCTGCGTAGATTACGTTGAATGGTGTGCCAGCGTCGATAACTGACTGAACGATCTGCTGAGCCTTCTCTGCGTTCCACTCAGCTGTCTGCTGCTTAACGATGTTCCAGTTAGACTCTGCAGCAACCTTTGCATCAAGAGCGCCAGATCTTCCCTGCTGAGCAGCTGATCCCATAACACCCTGGATGTGGATTACGTTGTACTCTGAAAGGTTCTGGCCTGCAAGCCAATCAACAGCTGTCTGGCCTTCTTTTGCCATGTCAGATACGATAGATGCTTCGTAAAGTGAAGGATCTGCGTCGATTGTACGGTCGAAAAGGATAACCTTTACACCTGCTGCCTGAGCATCCTTAAGAACTGAATCCCAGCCTGCTGTGTCAGCAGCTGAAAGGAGAAGATAATCAACTTCGTCCTGGATAAAGTTCTGAGCGTACTGGATCTGCTCGTCGTTCTTTAAGCTGTAAGCGAATGAAGCTTCATAGCCGTTAGCCTCTGTGAACTTAGCCTTAAGATCAGCGTCGTTAGCTGTACGATAACCTGACTCGTTAGGATCGTTGTTGATGATACCAACCTTGATCTTTCCTCCAGATGATGCAGGAGCTGAACCTGAAGATGCAGGTGCTGCGCTGCCACATGCTACAAGACTAAGTGTCATTGCAGATGCCATAAGAACTGCCAATACTCTTTTCATCATAATACTTATTCCTCCTAAGTAGTTTGAATCCGTAAGGACCATTCCTTACTTAATTACTATTCTAGAGAAAATAAGTAAAATAACCATTAAATAAAACATGAAAAAAAGTTGGATTTTTTATCTTTTATTTATTCAGTTTGATTTTTTTACGATTTCGTTTGATTTTTTCGGCAGACGAATGGTAACTGTTGTTCCCTCGTCGTAGACTGAGTCAATGGAAAGTCCGTATTCATCGCCAAAATCAAGTTTTATTCTCTGGTTTACATTGTAGAGCCCGTATATCTTTTTTGAATCAGGACTGCTATCCGTAAGACCATCCCTTACTTCCTTAAGCCTGTCTGGTTCCATTCCGATGCCGTTATCTGAAACCGTGATAATGTAGTCACCTCCATCCTCTCTGCCGGTTACAGATATCTTGCCTCCACCTCTCTTTTCCTTGATGCCGTGGTAGAGGGCGTTCTCAACAACCGGCTGAACTGTTATCTTGGGGATCTCGTTTATGTACAGCTCCTCAGGAACGTCTATCTCATAATCAAGAATGTCCTGGTACCTTATCTGCTGTATCTCCAGGTAGCTCCTTACATGGGACAGCTCCTCACGGATGGTCACTATCTCTTTTCCCTTGTTGAGAGAAGACCTGAAAAACTCTGAAAGAGACCCTACCATCTTAACAACCTGCTTCTCATTGCCAGCCTCTGCGGACCAGACTATGGCATCTAAGGTATTATAGAGAAAGTGCGGATTTATCTGGGCCTGAAGAAGTTCAAACTCGGCCTTTCGAAGCTGCTTTTGCTCTCTTGTGACCTGTTCCTCAATAGGTCTTGTGATGATAAGTGGTCCAACGATTGAGATAACACCAATTGAAATGATGGTAACCACAAGGATTGCTGTAAGGAGCTTGATGATATCCAGGTAGTACTGCCTGTTCTGCTCCTGGGCTATCTGGATCTGCTTGTTCTCGTAGTAGATATACTCGTTTATGGTCTCCTGCAAAAGAGATGTCACGATCTGAACGTCGTTCTCCCAGATCAGCATGTTGTCTTCGTAGCGGTTGTCGTAGTCAAGATTCTCAATGATATTGCCAATGTACCCCTCAAGGTTATTGAGGTACTTCTCGGCGCTGCCCAGTCTCTTTTTGTTGTCTGGAGTATCAGTGATCAGCTTAAGAGAGTTTACTACCCCTCTTGCATCTGCAAGGAGCGATGGAATATTGGAATCCTCTGGCATTACATTACCTACGATCAAAAGATAAGTCTCATAGTCGAAGTCATCCTTGAAATCCAGACTGAACTCAGATGCCACAACCACGGAGTTTAGCATGTCATTATATCTGACATTTATGAGGTACAGATTGTAAAAGGCGTAGATCATAAACACCAGGTTTGGAAGAAGCAGAACAATGTAGGACAGCCTTATCTGAGAAGCCAGGCGGGATTTATTTGTATTTTTCACTTTCCCGAAGAGCTCTCTCATTCTGCAGCCTCCTCTTTGGATCTGCCTCTATACTGGGTTGTGGTCATGCCCTGAGTCTTTTTAAACAGATATGAAAAATAGTGAGGGTCTTTGTAGCCCACAAGAAGGCTTATCTCTGCGCTCTTTTTTGAGGTTCCAAGGAGCATCTCTTTTGCCTTCTCAAGCCTGTAGTCTGTCAGGTACTTGATAAAGGTCTGTCCTGTCTCCTGCCTGAACACCGCGCTCAAGTGATTTGGCGAGAAGTTCACGTGGGCAGCCAGCTTATTAAGGGACAGCTCATCGTCACTAAAGTTATCATCGATATATGCCATGACTTCCTTCACCACATCGCGATAAGAGCCTGACGAAGTATCCTTTCTAAGGACTATGGCCTTTTTAAGGATCTCTAAAAGGTAGTCGTAGGTCTTTTTCTCATCTGCAAGAAGGTCTGAAGCAGGAATCCGGTCTCCAAGGCTACCCCTGTCAAGGAGAAGGTCGTTCTCCACAAAGTCAGCCACACAAAAATACACATCCATGGCAATGTACTGCCTGAGCATATTGGACCTTAAGGCGTCCTGTCCCATTCCGTCAAAGAACTCCTGCAGGAAGTACTCAGCCTCGGACTCCTCTCCTCTTCTCAGGAACTCTTTTACATGGCGCCTGTCAATGTGCCTTGGATCAATCTCAGATAGGATGATGTCATCGCTCTTTCCGTGAACCGGTCCTTCTGAGCCAACAAGGAAGTCGTTGCCTGTAGTAAGGTACAGGTGGGCAAAGGCGCGGCTTGCAAGCTTGTAGCAGGTTGGGATATCTGTGATCCTCTCTACAGACTTACCTATTCCGCCGAAGTACTTGATATTTGGATACTGGGAAAAGAGCCTTTTCATCTGGGAAGTGCAGCCAGAAACCTTAGCTTCTGTATCCTCCTTGGAATCTCCCTTTATGAGGATCGCTTTGCCATCGATGTTTACATCAAATGTGGCGCCGCCTATGTCTTCAACGATCTGTGATATCTGGTCAGAAATTTTGACAACAGTGTTTGAGAACTCTCCGCTCTCATGCTTGATGGACCAGACCTTTAGAAGGATTATATTGTAGCTAAGACCTGTTATGTCTATAGACAGCTCTTTTGCCCTCTTCAAAAGATATGGAAGGTCTCTTGTGCCTGTGACCAGATCCTTAAAGAAGTCCTGCTTATCAAGCTCAGTCCTCTCCTTCATATCCTCTTCATATTTCTTTCTGATCTCAAGCTCCCTGTTTTTCTCCTCAAGCTTTTCCGCTACAAGGCCTATCTCTTTTAAAAGATTCTCAGCACTAATAGGCTTTGAAAGATATGATGATACGCCAATCTTTATCGCTTCCTTGGCGTACTCAAAATCTTCATAGCCTGTTAAAAGAATTATCTCAGTGTTTGGAAATTCCGCCTTGACCATGCGGCTTAAAGTGAGCCCATCCATAAAGGGCATCTTGATATCAGTTATGAGAATATCCGGCTTTAGCTTTTGTATCATGGAGTAAGCCAGCTCCCCATCGCCAGCTTCTCCACAAAACTCATAGCCGTTCTGATTCCAGTCGATCTTGTTTTTTATCCCCTCGCGGACGACAAACTCGTCCTCCGCCAAAAATACTTTCAGCATTTCCCCAAATTCCTTTTTTCAATTATCCTATAAACAAAAAGAGGCGGAACAAGTTCCGCCTCTTAATAGCCATAAGCTTAATAATTATTCGTTCTCTTCGCTCTGCTCGGCGATAACCTTGTCGATATCAACAGATACTACATCGCCCTCTTCTGCTGGCTCCTCGTCCTTCTCAGGAGCGAACATAGCCTTGATTGAAAGGCTGATCTTCTTGTCAGCTTCGTTGAAGTCTACGATCTTAGCCTCAACCTCATCACCAACCTTAAGTACATCAGCAGGCTTCTCAATGTGCTCTTTTGCGATCTGAGAAACATGAAGAAGTGCATCGATACCAGGCTCAAGCTCTACGAAAGCACCAAAGTCTGTCATCCTTGCAACCTTGCCCTTAACAACATTGCCTACTGCATACTTCTCAGTTGCATCCTTCCAAGGGTTCTCATTGTCGAACTTTCTTGAAAGAGCGATCTTGCTGCCGTCGATACTCTTAACAAGTACCTTAACTGTATCGCCAATCTTGAATACCTTCTTAGGGCTCTCAACTCTGCCCCAGCTCATCTCTGAGATGTGGAGAAGTCCATCTGCACCGCCCAGATCAATGAAGGCACCAAAGTCTGTAACGTTCTTAACTACACCGTCAACTACATCGCCAACCTTGATAGTATCAAAGAGCTTCTTAGCTGCCTCAGCCTTTTCAGCTGTAACAAGCATACGTCTGTTACCGATGTATCTGCGTCTCTTAGGATTGTACTCAGTTACTACGAACTGGATCTCCTGATCCTGATACTTGGAAAGATCCTTCTCATAGCTGTCTGAAACAAGGCTTGCAGGAATAAAAATACGTACCTCGTCAACTACTACTGTAAGTCCACCCTCAAGTACCTGAACAACCTTGGCTGTAAGTACCTCTTTGTTGTTGAAGGCTTCCTCAATTCTCTTGTTGCCTCTGTCAAGGGCAAGTCTCTTGTATGAAAGAATAACCTGACCATCAGCATCGTTGGTCTTAAGGACCTTAACGTCCATTGTGTCGCCAACCTTAACGGCTGTTGTAAGGTCAATACTATTGTCGTTAGAGTATTCGTTCTTGGTAAGTACACCGTCGGACTTGTAACCAATGTTAAGGATTATCTCGTCAGGCTTAACGTCAATAACAGTTCCCTCAACAACCTCCCCTGTGTGAATTGTTTTGAACGATTCGTTAAGCATCTGTTCAAAAGTTTGTTCTGACATGTTTCTGAACCTCCTCAATAATGTTCTTTGGGGTTGAAGCCCCGGCGGTAATGCCCACTAGTCTGGCCCCATCTGGTATCTCCAGCTTAAGGTCATCAAGTGTCTGAATAAAATATGTGCGATCACATCTCGCAGCGCATATCTCATAGAGTTTTCTTGAATTTGAGCTATGCGAACCGCCTATAACGATCATGACGTCAGCTCTGGATGCGATTTCCTCAGCTTCTGTCTGTCTTTCGTCAGTAGCGTTGCATATAGTATTCACAATATTAATATTGTAACCATAATTATGTAAGATTTCAATGGTTTCTTGAAATTTGTTTTTGTTAAAGGTAGTCTGGGACACCACTGTGTAATCCGCGTTTTTGTCAGCGCTGAATTTTTCTGCCATTTCAGGTGACTCCACCACGTAAACAGGGCCATTTGCGTAGCTTACAATTCCCTCAACCTCTGGATGAGATTTACTGCCTACAACAATGATGCTTTTGCCCTTTAAGCTCTCCTCTTCCACGATCCTGTGGATGCGTTTAACAAAGGGGCAGGTTGCATCTATGATCTCAAGGCCTGTCTTTTCAAGGGCGGCATGAACTTCCTTGGTGACTCCATGGGACCTGATTATTACAATGCCCTCAGTTACACCCTTTAGGCCGTCTACATCCTCGATCACCTTGACACCCTTGCTCTCAAGGTCTGATACCACGATCTCATTGTGGATGATGGGGCCAAATGTATAAATATTCTGCTTTTTGTTGCTGATCTGTTCGTACACGGTATCAACCGCTTTTGTTACGCCGAAACAAAAACCAGCATGCTCAGCAACTACAACTTCCATATGATCTCCTTATTGATTGTTGTAATAGACATGATCAGCCATTCTTTGACTTATACATACCCAGGATCTTTTCTGCCACCTCGTCGATGGTCATGTCTGATGAGTCAAGAAGTACCGCATCCTCAGCCTGTTTTAAAGGTGAGTTTTCCCTGTGCATATCACGGTAGTCCCTGTCGATGATGTCCTTTTCAATATCATCGATGTTGCACTCAGTTCCCTTGGCGATCAGCTCTTTGTAGCGGCGCTCTGCACGGACTCTGGAGCTGGCTGTAAGGTATACCTTGAGGTTGGCATCAGGAAGTACAACAGTTCCGATATCTCGGCCATCCATTACCACATCTGTAGTTTTAGCCATCTTCTGCTGAAGCTCCACAAGCTTTCTGCGGACATCGCCATTTACACTGCTGGCGGAAGCCATGTTGCCAACTTCTTCAGTCCTGATAAGGCCGTTAACGTTCTCTCCGTTAAGGTACACAACCTGTTCGCCGTTTTCATGCTTGATGGTGATATCAGCAGATGTGCAGGTTGCGCTTATCTTATCTGCATCGCTGGCATCAACACCCATTTTTATCATATAAAGAGCCATCGCTCTGTACATTGCTCCTGTATCCACATAGATAAATCCAAGGGATTTAGCCACTTTCTTTGCTATTGTGCTCTTTCCTGCACCTGCTGGTCCATCTATTGCTATGCTCTTACTCATCTAAAAAATCCTCCAAATAAATTACTCCTGCGCCGCCGCGCTACTTCCAGCAAGATGTCCTGTTGACCAGGCCACCTGCAGATTGAATCCGCCAGTTTCAGTATCTACATCGATCACTTCTCCTGCGAAGTAAAGGCCTGAGATCAGCTTGGACTCCATAGTTGACGGATCGATTTCTTTTACCTTGATACCCCCTCTGGTTATTATAGCCTCATTAAAGCTCCTTGTCCCCTTTACAGTCATAGGGAGGTTTTTAATAAGGTTTACGAAGGCCATGCGTTCTTCCCTGGTTATGTTGTTTACGCTCTTTTCGCCGTCGATCCCGGACAGCTCCACCATTACAGGAACAAGCTTTGATGGGAAAAGAGATGTTATCACATTTTTAAACTGTTTGTTGGGAGCATCATCAAAGTCCCTAAGTATCCTCTTATCAAGCTGCTCAGTGGTAAGTGCAGGCTTAAGATCAAGAAGGAGCCTTGCTCTTTTTTCTTTTTCATAATGGCAGCTGGCTGTCAGGGCTATTGGTCCGCTGATGCCAAAGTGCGTAAAGAGCATCTCGCCAAATCCTTCGTAGTCGGGCTTCTTTTTCTTTTTACCAGGAGCGTTTGTAGCATCCATCTCTGCATCGTCTTTGTACTGATACATCCGCAGAGTCACGTTTCTAAGGGAGAGTCCCTGGAGCCTTGAACACCACTCCTCTTCTATCTCGAAGGGTACAAGTGATGGACGGGCAGGAACAATTTCGTGCCCTAACTCTTTTGCAAATCTGTAGCCATCTCCCGTTGAGCCTGTGGAAGGATAAGACATTCCGCCAGTACAGATAATGACCTTGTCAAACTCTTCCCTTGTTATGGGATCATCACCACTTGAATAGGTAACAGCTGATACCTTGCCAGATACAGCCTCAACTGAATGAACCTCGGTATTAAACAAAACAGAAACACCTGCTTTTTTTACAGCATCGTACAGGGTTTTTATAATATCAGATGAGTGGTCAGAAACAGGAAATACCCTGTCGCCTCTCTCAACCTTTAAATGACAGCCGTTCTTTTCAAAAAAGTTCATGACTTCTGTGTTGTCATAACTGTAGATCGCGCTGTATAAAAACCTGGAGTTACGGATCACGTGGCCAAAATAATCTGTGACGTCGCAGGCATTGGTCACATTGCAGCGTCCTTTTCCTGTTATGTAGATCTTTTTTCCGGGTTTTTCATTCTTTTCAAAAATAGTGACGCTCCCGCTGCCCTGTGCAGCAGCAAGCGCCGCCATCATACCAGCTGCTCCGCAGCCGATAACTGCTATTTTATTCATATTCTTCATCGCCTTCGTTGCTGCCAAGGACTCCTGGCAGATGCATTGCCACATCGTCAGAAGCAAAGTCTATCTCATCGTTTAAATAAACCTGATAATTGTTCCAAACCTCTTCAAGCATCTTAAGATCAGCCTTGACCTCATTGGGACGCTTCATGCAAAGAGCAACAACCAGTGCATTTATAACACTAAGTGGCGCAACCAGTGAATCTACAATAGACGCCATCTCGCTCTTTGCCAGGATATTGCAGGATGAATACAGATTCATTGGAGAATGCACTGAATCAGTAATGGTGATCACCTTGGCATTCCTGTCATTGGCAAACTCCATGCACTTAAGGGTACGCATGGAATATCTAGGGAAGCTGATACCGATGATACAATCCCTGTCTCCAATCCTGATCATCTGCTCAAACATCTCACTGACGCTGGTGGTTTTGATCAGCACATTATTACCTCTTATCATGTTCAGATAAAAGTGCAGGAAATCTGCCAGAGGCTCACAGCTGCGTATTCCAACAATGTAGACGCACCTGGCCTTGAGAATGATATCAACTGCTGTTTTAAAAGCAGCCACATCAATATTATTGATGGTGTGCTCAATATTGGAGATATCAGACTGAAGGATAGATGAAAGAATCTCTCCCTCGCTGCTCTTGCCAAATCTTCTGCCCACCTTTTCAACTGATCCGAACTTGTCAGAAACCCACTCTGCAAGTGACTTTTGAAACTCAGGATATCCATCGTAGCCAAGACTCATAGCAAACCTGACTACCGTGGACTCACTGACACCTACTATCTTGCCAAGCTCAGCAGCCTTCATGAAGACCGCCTGCTCGTAGTGCTCTATTACATAGGTTGCAAGGTTCTTTTTCCCCTTGCTCATCCTGGAGTAGCATTCATTGATCCTGGTGATCACATCAACATCTGCATCGAACTTCATATGGTCACCATCAGCGGCCAAATGCCGTGTATGCAGACTCAAGCATTGCTACAGAAGCTGCCTCGTCAAGATCATAGTCGCCTGTAACAGCCATGCATCCTGCACCATGGATAAAGATCCACATCTGCATAAAGAGCTGCTGTGCATTGGAAACGCCCTTAGCCTGGGCCCTGTTGATCTCTTTTACCACGTTCTCTGAATTGCCGTTTACAAGGTCATACATGCTCTTGGATTCCGGACCCTGCTCAGAAATGAATAAAAGTCTGAACAGATGTGGGTACTTCTGTGCAAATCCAATATATGCAAGGCCAAGATCCACGAAGGGTACGTCATGGGTCTTGTTATACTCATCATAGTAATCAAGGTAGTACTCAGCTGCCTTGTCGTAAACGTCCTTTTTAAGGGCATCCATGTTCTCGTAGATACGGAAAATAGGCTGTGTTGAGCAGCCTGCAGCTGCTGCAAGCTTCCTGGATGTGATCTGCTCAAAACCCTCTTTCCTTGTTATTTTAAACGCCGCATTAACGATCTCTTTCTGCGTAATAGTTGCTTTTCTGGACATAAGTCTCCTCCCATCATGCCCGCTAATAATTGCGTGCGTTATTATTTTATATTAAGAAAATAGCGGTGTCAATGTACTTTAACGGGCAATATTGTGATAGAATGAAATGAATTTTTTGAAGGAGAAAAGTAATGTCAGATAATAAAAATAACATCATCCTTATTGGAATGCCCACTTCAGGAAAAAGCACTGTTGGTGTCATCCTGGCCAAGATCCTTGGATATCACTTCATTGACGCTGATATCGTCATCCAGGAAAAAGAGGGCCGGAAGCTTTCAAGGATAATCGCAGAGGATGGTGTGGACGGATTTATAGATATCGAAAACCGCATAAACTCAGAGATAAATGCAGACAAAACCGTTATTGCAACAGGTGGAAGCGTTGTCTATGGGAAAGAGGCCATGGAGCATTACAAAGAGATTGGCACAGTAGTGTACTTAAAGGTAAGCTTCGAAACTTTAAAAAAGCGCCTTCACCACGCAAAGCAAAGAGGGGTGGTCATGAAAGATGGCCAGACTCTCGAGTCTTTGTACGAAGAAAGAAAAGCTCTGTATGAACAGTATGCTGACATAACTGTGGACGAGGGAAGAGACTCCCTTGAAAAGGTCATAGAAAAGGTCTCCGGATATTTTTCAGACAATTAACAAAAATGAATGATGTTTTCTTAAATTAATATAAAAAATTATCGAAATTGTGACTACCTATACCTCAGGGTGCTATAATTATTGGACAGGTTTGTATCCATATTTTTAATAATTTCATACAAATACAGGAGACAATAATATGAGCAAAATTGAGGAAACACCATCTGTAAGAGCTTCAGCTAAAAAGAAGAACAAAAAGATCAGTACCAAGCTCCTTATGTACATCATCCCTGTTGTTGTCATCACAGTGCTGGCCCTTGTTAACATTGCCGCATCTGTATCCAAGAACAGAATGACAGAGATGGCTACAGAAACCCTGGAGTCTTCTATCTCCAACCAGGCTGACAACATTGAAGCCTGGCTGTCTGACAATCTTACATATTTCCAGACCGTAAAACACGTGATTGAGAGCATGAATCCAAGCGAAGAAGAGCTTATTCCTGTTCTTGACTCTTTCTATGGTTACAATTCAAACTCTCCTAAGGGCTTTTATATCGGAACAACTGATGGAAAGCTCTATAAAGCCACCGAGTCTGATATGTCAGATTCAAACGTAACAGACAGCACATGGTTCAAGCAGGGTATCAGCCGAATTGCCATGGCATACGGAACATCCTACACCAACGACCAGGGCGAGACCGTTATAAGTGCCACTGGTATATTAAATGACGGCTCTGATACCATCAAGATAATCGGCGCTGATGTTACCTTAAATAAGATAACAATCATCGTAAACTCCGGCGTTAAGATGGACGGCGCAAGTTCATTCCTTGTTGATACCAACGACAACAAGATCCTTGCCCACAGAGACATGAACCTGGTGGGTTCTGCTCTCTCTGAGAGTAGTTCCGACGCGCTCCTTGCAGGAGCTGCCAAGTCAATAAATGACAGCAATCTTTCCAGCAAAGAGATTGGCGATTACATGGTTGCATTCTCTGAGATTTCTGGAACAGACTGGGTTTTAGTATCATATATCCCTACAGACATCATTCTTAAATCTGTAGCTCAGATGGGAACATTACTTGCAATAGTTGGTGCAATAGCAATTGTTCTTATTGTTGTACTCATCCTCTTTGTTGTTAAAAAAGTTATTGCTCCTCTTGGAAATATTTCAAATAACATCACCTCAATGTCAGAGGGAGACTTCACCATCAACGTTGACTCTTCAAGCAACGACGAGATTGGTGTCATGGGCAGCAAGGTTTCAGAATTTGTAGCTTCAATGAGAAACATGCTCTCAAGTATCAGCCAGGAATCTGACAAGCTTCAGGAAGAATCAGATAACTCCGACAGAGTTTCAAAGACCATGTATGAAGCTTCACAGTCTCAGGCTGAAGCTATGAAACAGCTAAATGATACAGTTGACCAGCTGGCAACAGCAGTAAACGACATTGCATCAAATGCTACTACCCTGGCCCAGGTTGTTGCTGACACAAGAGAAAACAGCGACAAGGCCAACGAGAGTATGAAAGAAACAGTTGATATCTCACAGCAGGGTCGTCAGGATATGGAGAGGCTCTCCGAGGCCATGGACGGTATCTCTGCAGCCAACGAAAGACTTGTTGAATCCATCAACAAAGTTGGCGCTGCTTCAGAAGAGATCACAAATATCGTTGGCATGATCGGTGAGATTGCAGAAGAAACCAATCTTCTTTCCCTCAACGCTTCCATCGAGGCCGCAAGAGCAGGCGAAGCCGGTAAGGGCTTTGCAGTTGTTGCTACACAGATTGCCAAGCTTGCTCAGACTTCAGCTGAGAGTGCTCAGAATATTTCAAGCCTCATTGATGAAGTCAGAAAGCTTATCGGCGAAGCTGTTGGACAGGCCAATGAAAGTGCTGACAGCATAAAAGAGAATTCAGAGCTCATAAATGTAGCAGTTGGAACCTTTGATCAGATCTATAACAACATTCAGGAATCCAATGGTCTTATTGAGGCTATGATCGATGATATCCAGAAGGTTGACGATGTAGCAACCAACGTCGCAGCTATTTCTGAAGAGCAGGCAGCAAGTGCTGACGAGATCCTTGCAACCAGTGAGAACATGGTTGAAATGGCAAACAATATCACGAAGAGCAGTCAGGATGTGGCAGACAACTCTCACGAGCTTGCAGAAACTTCGCAGACTCTTACATCCTATGTTCAGAAGTTTAAGATTTGAGGAGGAATCAGCAATGCGTATAGACAAATATATTAAAAGAATTCTTTCAAGTGTTCTTACTGGTGTAATGATAGCCCTTTTAGTAACTGGATGCGGAAGTTCTTCTTCCGGCGGCGGAAGTTCAGATGGTTCAGGAGTAAAAGTATATTTTTCAACTTTAACCCTTGATAATTTTAAAGGACTTTTAATGGATTCTATAATAGAGGCAGGTCAAAAAGCTGGCATAACTGTAGACTATGACGAGCCTTGCACCACTGTTGATGAACAGGTTGCCCAGATCCGTGACGCCGCAGCAAAAGGATATGATGTTATCATATGTAACCCTGTAAATATCGATACCACACTTCAGCTTGAAGTTACTGCAGGAGACATTCCCATACTGTTCACCAACTCAGAACCTGAAGCAGCATATCTAAAACCTG
The DNA here is from genome assembly GCA_947167765.1 of uncultured Butyrivibrio sp. GTDB lineage: Bacteria > Bacillota > Clostridia > Lachnospirales > Lachnospiraceae > Butyrivibrio. The sequence goes on from CAMVJI010000016.1 coordinate 25,613, forward strand.
ACAAGTACATGTATGTTGGAAGTTATGAGATTGACGCCGGAACAATGCAGGCAGAATATGTATGGAACAAACTTGGTAAACCCAGTAGCCTTAACATAGTTCTTTTCCAGGGCGAGCCCACTCACCCCGCAGCAGCAAAAAGAACCAAGGCAGTAAAGCAATACTTTAAAAAAGCTGGTGTAACAGCCAACTTCGTGTTTAATGACACCGCATACTGGGACACCCAGAAAGCTGCAGATGAATTCAAACTCTTTTTAAAGACAGGACAGCCTTATGACTGCGTTATATGCAACAACGACTCCATGGCAGTAGGTGTTGTCCAGGCCATGAAGGAACTTGGCATTGATACCTCTTCCATACCGGTTGTAGGAATCGATGCTACAGAAGAAGGTTGTCAGTCAATCCTTGATGGCGGAATGCAGTTTACTGTTTACCAGTCCGCTAAGGGGCAGGGCGCTGCCTGTGTAGATGCTGCTATTGCTCTTGCAAAAAAAGGTACAACCAAAGATGTGCAGTATGTTACAGATGATCTTCGCTATGTTTGGGTTCCATTTGAACCAGTAGATAAGAATAACGCAGGATCAATAAACTAATAAAACAAGCTAGCAAGCCACGGGGACGGTTCTTTTGGCTGGTTTTGATTTTCAAAACCAGCCAAAAGAACCGTCCCCGTGGCTTGCCAAAAGAACCGTCCCCGTGGCTTGCTATTGTTTAGTTTTCGATTATTCCGCCGCCCAGGACCACGTCGCCGTCGTAGAAGACCGCTGACTGGCCTGGGGTTATGGCACGCTGAGGTTCATCGAAGGTGACTAATACGTGGTCATTATCAATAACCTTCACAGTTGCCGGCTGCTCTTTGTGTCTGTACCTGATCTTGGCAGAGCACCTGAACTCGCCAATTGGCTTATCCCCTGTTATCCAGTGAAATTCCCGAACCTTAACCTCTTTCTCGTAGAGGTCTTTATCGTCAGCCAAAATGACTTTGTTGCCAGGAACGTCAAGTTTTTTGACGTAGAGTCTTCTGTCTGCCGGAATTCCAAGGCCTCTTCTCTGGCCAATGGTGTAGTTGATTATTCCATCGTGCCTTCCAAGTACATTTCCTTCAAGGTCAACAAAATCCCCTGCAGGGTACTCTTTACCGCGGTACCTTTTTATCATTCCTGCATAGTCTCCGTCTGGAACGAAGCATATGTCCTGGCTCTCTTTTTTGTGCGAGGTCACAAAGCCGTTTTTATCTGCAATTTCCCTGACTTCCGGCTTAGTCAGATCCCCTAAAGGAAAATAAGTGTGGCGAAGCTGCTCTTCAGATAGGTTATAGAGAACGTAGCTCTGATCCTTACTAAGATCTTTTGCCTTTAAAAGATAAAAGTGCCGATCTTCTCTTTCCTCTATCCTTGCGTAGTGGCCGGTTACTATATTGTCGTATCCAAGCTCTTTTGCCTTCTCGTAGAGAATGTCAAATTTCAGATACTTGTTACAGCCAATGCAGGGATTTGGTGTCTCTCCTCTCTCATAGCTGCACACAAAGGGCTCAATTACCTTGTCCTTAAATTCAAACTCATAGTGATAGATATTGTAAGGAATACCGATCCTGTCGCAGACTGCTCTGGCATCCTGAGTATCAGCAAGGCTGCAGCAGGTACCAAAAAGGTCCTCTCCTATCATGTCGTTTTCATATAGGCGCATGGTGCATCCCATGCAGTCAAAGCCTCTTTCAGCCATCAAAGCGGCGGCCACTGAACTGTCAACGCCGCCGCTCATAGCTATCATAGCTCTTTTTGTCTTTTCATTGTTCATAGACTTATCCATTCTGATAAAGATAGTGGTTCATAGTCAGATCTTTTGCAAAAGCAATTGATCATGTTGCAGGGGATCACAGCGGTGTGTTCCCCGTGAATAGGTGTATAGGGTGTTTCCTGGATCTGCCTTATAAACTGCTGCATAAGGACTTCATCCCTGGTTTCATGGACGTGGCCATAGAGCATATAGGTCTTTGGTTCACCGCTTTTTTTAAGCCTGTACTGTCCGTTGTAAAAAGGTATCGGATAGTGGCAAAGCACAACCTTTCTCTGGGAGTCCGTGATCTCCCTGTAGCTGTCCACCCACTCAAACCTTCTGCCGTCAAAGTCAGCTGCATCAAGGTACTTGTCGTGATTGCCACGGATGAGGCAGATCTTGCCCTTTAGGGCATCTAAAACTTCCATAGTCTCCCCGCTTTTTCCAAGGGACAGATCGCCTATGACAATGACAGTGTCGGAATTTGTAACCTTGTCATTCCATTTTTTTATCATGTATTCGTTCATCTCTTCCACAGAGGAAAAGCCTCTCTTGTCCATCTTGTCATTGAGGGCTCCGTGGAAAAAATGACAGTCCGCAATATAATATATCATTCCTCAAAAAGTCCTGTTCCGTCGTCGTGAAGAAGAAGCGCCGGATCCTGGTCTGCCGCAGATGTTGCCAGCTCATCGCACCTTTCATTTTCAGGGTGTCCATTGTGGCCCTTGACCCAGTTCCACCTGATCTTGTGGGGCTCTGCTGCCTTTATGAGTCTCTGCCACAGCTCCACGTTCTTTACCGGCTTTTTGCCAGCTGTCTTCCAGCCGTTTTTCATCCAGTTCTTGATCCAGCCCTCGTTAAAGCCCGAAAGCACATACTTGGAATCAGTAAACACCTCTACTTCGCAGGGGCGATTTAGCGCTTCCAGCCCCTTTATGGCCCCCATAAGCTCCATCCTGTTGTTGGTGGTCTTATCGTAGCCTGCGCTTATTTCTTTTTCATGGACCTGGCCATTTCCGTCGACGTAGCGAAGCAAAACGCCGTACCCTCCTGGTCCGTCCGGATTTCCCCTGGCTGATCCATCTGAATATATACTAACTTTCATCTAAATCCTTTCAAAAAACCGCTTCCCAGCTTCCCTTTTCAAGGAAGCCGTCCGCCATCTTCTGGGCGTTTTCAACAAGCTCTTTTTCATAGCCCAGAACGCTAAGGAGCCTTATGGCATTCCTTGTGGTTGCAGGACCCTTTTTGATCACGTAATCAAATTTTACGTCGTTATCAGTCACATCACCTTCAAAGTGATAGATATTGTACTCCTCTTTCAAAAGAGATGTCAGCTCAATGTCATGAGTTGCTGCAAAGCACTGAACCTTCTCCCTGGAAAGCTCCTTAAGAATCTGGGTTGAAGCTGCGATCCTCTCAACAGTGTTGGTGCCCCTAAGGACCTCATCTACAAAGCACAGAACCTGGCATCCCTTATCTGCCGCTGCATCAAGGATCCTCTTTATTGACTTGATCTCTACGATGTAGTAGCTGTCCCCTTCAAAGATATCGTCCTTGAGCGCCATTGAAGAATAGATCCTGTAAAGCGGCGCCCTGTAGCCCTTTCCAAGAACAGTGTGGATTGACTGGGCAAAGATTGCATTTATGGCGCAAGTCTTAAGGAAGGTAGACTTACCAGATGCGTTAGAACCTGTAATAAGTACTCCCCTCTCTGACACGATATCATTGGGCACTGCATTCTCGATAAGAGGGTGAAACAGCTCTTTTCCGTCAAAAGAACTACCGCTAAATTCAGGGATCACGTAAGAGCCCTCGAAAGATGCCCTAAAGTACGCAATTGAAATAGACGCCTCGATCCTTCCTGTGATCTCAAGGATCTTATCCAGCTGATCTCTCTTTTCCATGATCTGCCTGTACATCTGGTTAAACTTGATG
>CAMVJI010000017.1 GCA_947167765.1 uncultured Butyrivibrio sp.
TATTCTCAGCAGTATATCAGGAAGAGCTTCCTGGATACATGGCTGGTTATGCTGCAGTAAAGATGGGCTACACAAAGCTTGGCTTCCTTGGCGGTATGGCAGTTCCTGCTGTTATCCGTTATGGTTATGGTTTCGTTCAGGGTGCTGACGCTGCTGCATCAGAGCTTGGCGCTGATGTCGAGATCAACTACGCTTATGGTAACCAGTTCTACGGCGATTCAGATATCACAGCTGCTATGGACACATGGTACCAGGGTGGCACAGAAGTTGTATTTGCTTGCGGCGGCGGTATCTTTACATCTGCAGGTGAGGCAGCTGCTAAGGTAAACGGCAAGGTTATCGGTGTTGACGTTGACCAGGCTGCAACAATCGATGGAATGTTCGGTAAGGGCATGACAATCACATCTGCTCAGAAGGGTCTTCAGGCAACTGTTAACACACTTCTTTCAGCAATCAGAGATGGACAGTGGGATTCATTCGCTGGACAGATCCAGAACCTTGGTCTTGTATCAGCTGATGATCTTTCACTTAACTATGTATCACTTGCTGATTCAACAGTTTGGACAGACACATTCACAGCTGATGATTACAAGCAGCTCGTTGCTGATATGGTAAACGGAAAGATCACAGTATCTAACGATTCTTCAGCTGAGGAGCCTTCAGCTACAACAGCTAAGATCAACTTCCAGGGCAACATCAAATAATATGCGCGCCTAGCGCTTTTAAGGGCCGGCAGATTCATAGTCTTCCGGCCTTTTTTCTAAGAAACAAATAATTACGAGGGTATAGAGGAGGTATCAATGGCAGCTACTAGTGAATATGCTATTGAAATGCTGAACATTACCAAGAGATTTCCAGGTATCGTAGCTAATGATAATGTTACGATCCAGCTCAAAAAAGGTGAGATCCATGCACTTCTTGGAGAGAATGGTGCTGGAAAATCAACTCTTATGAGCGTGCTCTTTGGACTTTATCAGGCTGAAGAAGGTACTATTAAGAAGGATGGCAAGGTTGTTAAGATCAACAACCCTAATGATGCCAATGACCTTGGTATTGGTATGGTTCATCAGCATTTCAAGCTTGTTCAGTGCTTTACTGTATTGGACAACATTATTCTTGGTGACGAGACCACTAAGCACGGATTTTTGCAGAAAGAGGAGTCTAGGAAAAAAGTACTTGAACTCTCTGATAAGTATGGACTTAAGGTAGATCCTGACGCTAAAATTGAGGATATTACTGTAGGAATGCAGCAGAGAACTGAGATTCTCAAGATGCTTTACAGAGACAACGAGATCCTTATTTTTGATGAGCCTACTGCAGTTTTAACACCTGCAGAGATTGACGAGCTTATGGAGATCATGAGAAATCTTGCAAGAGAGGGCAAATCCATTTTGTTTATTTCTCATAAGCTTGCCGAGATCATGGCTGTTGCTGACAGATGCAGTGTACTCAGAAGGGGTAAGTACATTGGAACTGTAAATATTGCTGATACCAATCAGAATGAATTATCCAGAATGATGGTAGGACGTGATGTTCAGCTCGTGGCTACAAAAGAAGATAAAGAGCCTGGTGATGTTATTCTACATGTTGAGAACATGACAGTTCCTAGTAAACTTCATCATAATAATGCAGTTAAGAATGTTTCTTTTGATGTCAGATCGGGAGAGATTGTTTGTATTGCAGGTATTGATGGAAATGGACAGACAGAACTTGTTTACGGCTTATCTGGACTTGAAAACTGCACCAGCGGTAAGATAACTCTTTCTGGTAAGGATATTACCCATGCATCTATAAGAGAGAGGTCAACCAGTGGCATGAGCCATATCCCTGAAGACAGACAAAAACATGGTCTTGTAATGGACTATTCACTGGCTTATAACCTGGTACTTCAAAGATACTTTGAACCAGAGTTTTCAACAAAGACTGGCTTCCTTAAAAAAGCAGCCATCAATTCTTATGCAAACAAGCTCATAGAGCAGTATGATATCAGATCCAGTCAGGGTGCTCCTACAATAGCACGTTCTATGTCAGGTGGTAACCAGCAGAAGGCTATTATTGCAAGAGAGATAGATAAAAATCCTGATCTGCTAATAGCAGTACAGCCTACCAGAGGACTTGATGTTGGAGCTATTGAGTATATCCATAAACAGCTCATTGCTCAGAGAGATGCAGGTCACGCAGTTCTTTTAGTATCTCTGGAGCTTGAAGAAGTTATGAGTATTTCAGACAGGATACTTGTTATGTATGAGGGTGAGATAGTAGGTGAGTTTGATCCTAAGGTTACAACTCCTGAAGAACTTGGTCTTTACATGGCAGGAGCTAAGAGAAAGGAGGTAACAGCCTGATGGGTTCATCTGATAATTCTAAAAACAGCTTTTTGGCAAAACCAGCTGTACAGTCCATTTTAGCTGCTATTCTCTGTATAATAATTGGACTTTTTGTTGGTTACATTGCACTTCTTATCATCAATCCTAAGGGTGCAACAGAAGCTATCATTACTATTTTGAAGAACTACTTTACTTATCCAACCAAGGCTGCAGCAATGAAGTACCTTGGTAACACACTTGTTAAGGCTGCTCCACTTCTTATGTGTGCGTTATCTATTCAGTTCTGTTATCAGGCTGGACTTTTTAACATCGGAGCTGCCGGACAGTATGTAGCCGGTGCAGGCGCAGCGCTGTTTGGTGCCCTTTCACTTAAGCTTCCTTGGATAGTATGCCTGCTTGCAGCACTTATCGCAGGTGGTGTATTTGGAATAATCGTAGGACTGTTAAAGTCATATCTTAATGTTAATGAGGTTATTTCAGGAATCATGCTTAACTGGATTGGCCTTTACACAGTTAACATGCTTCTTTCAGGAGTAAAAGAGACTGCAAGCCCATATACAGTACAGGTCGCCAGCGTTAATGAATCAGCACTTTTACCATCTCTTGGACTTGAAAAGCTCTTTTCGAATAATAAGTATGTAACAATAGCTATTCCACTTGCCATACTTGTTGCGATACTCATCAAGGTCATTCTAAGTAAGACTGTATTTGGCTACGAGATCAAGGCAACTGGTATGGCCAAGGATGCAGCCAAGTACAGCGGAATGAAAGAAAAGAGAAATGTTATAATTACACTATTTATTGGCGGTGCCCTTGCTGGTATCGGAGCAGCTTTCCTTTTCCTTTCAGGATACGAGCAGTGGTCAGTAACTCAGTCATCTGTTCCTTCAATGGGCTTTAACGGAATTGCAGCTACGTTCCTTGGTGGACTTGATCCTATTGGAACAATATTTGCTTCCTACTTTATTCAGCATATTACAAGTGGTGGATCATATCTTGATAAGAATATCTATCCTTCACAGATTTCAGACTTTATTTCAGCTATCATCATTTACCTGTGTGGATTCGTATTATTCTTTAAGCTATATCTGAATAACTACTTGAGGAATAGACAGGAGAGAGCAAAAGAAAGAAAAGAAGGAGGTAAAAGATAATGGTATTACTAATTCAGTATACACTTTTATTTGCTTCAGTTTTGATCTTGGTTGCTCTTGGCGGATGCTTTTCTGAGCACTCTGGTGTTATCAACCTTGGACTTGAGGGAATTATGGTAATGGGAGCTTTAGGCGGCGCCCTTACACTTAAGTATATTTCTCCAAGTACACCAGCAATACTGATCGTTCTTGCAGTAATACTTGCAGCAGTAGTTTCTGGAGTTGTTTATTCTGTTCTTCTTGCTGTTGCCTGCATCAACTTAAAGGCTGATCAGACTCTGGTAGGTACTGCTCTTAACATGCTTGCTGCAGCTGCAGCTACAGTTATTGTTAAGTCAATCAACATGGCAGAAAACCCAGATAACGTTTCTTCTACTGTGCAGTACACACAGACCAAGAAGGCGCTGGTTGTTCCAATTGGTTCATTCCAGTTTAACTGGTTCATGCTTGTAGCACTTATAGCACTTATCCTTGCTTATGTTGTACTTTATAAGACAAGATTTGGTCTTCGTCTTATGGCCTGCGGTGAACATCCTCAGGCTGCAGACAGTGTAGGTATCAATGTATATACAATGCGCTGGGCTGGAGTACTTATTTCAGGAATGCTTGCTGGTATCGGTGGTATTGTTTATATTACTGCTGGTGTTAGTGAATGGAAGTTCGAGGTAGGTGTTGCAGGATTTGGTTTCCTTGCTCTTGCTGTTATGATCTTTGGTCAGTGGAAGCCTATAAACATTGGTCTTGCAGCTATACTGTTTGGGTTCTTTAGAGCTTTATCCAACGTATACTCAGGCTTTGATTTCCTTGCAGCATTAAATATCCCAGGATCTGTTTACAACATGATGCCTTATATTATTTCACTTATTGTTCTTGCATTTACGTCATCTAATTCAAGAGCACCTAAGGCAGAAGGTATTCCTTACGATAAGGGATCAAGGTAATAAAATAAAAACTTTTTTCCCCGCCTTTACAGGCGGGGAATTTAGACTAAAGATAAATTAGGATGAAATAGAGATTATGGATATAAACGTACAAGAATTGATCAAAAAGGCTCTTGAAATGAGAAAGATGAGCTATACTCCTTATTCACATTTCAATGTAGGAGCTGCACTTCTTGCTGCTAATGGAACAGTCTATACAGGCTGTAATATCGAAAATGCTTCTTTCACACCTACCAATTGTGCTGAAAGAACAGCTTTTTTCAAAGCTGTAAGTGAAGGTGTTAAGGAATTTACAGCTATAGCCATTGTTGGCGGACCTGCTGGAGCTGACCCTGTAGATTACTGTCCACCATGTGGAGTTTGCAGGCAGGTTATGAGCGAATTCTGCCATGATGACTTTAAGATCATAATAGCTAAATCTGTTGATGAATATAAAATTGTCGATCTTATAGATAATCTTCCTGACAGATTTGGTCCAAAAGATCTTTTGGGTTGACTTAGTGCTATGTTTTATGTTATATTATAGTGCGTTGTGATAATCAGACGGTCCTCTGACATATTTATTATGTGTAAGAACGTCCATAGAATAGGAGAATAGATATGAGTACAATTATCCAGGAGCTCGAGAAAGAGCAGCTTAACGCTAACGCACCTGTATTCAACACTGGTGATACAGTTAGAGTTCATGCTAAGATTAAGGAAGGAAACCGTGAGAGAGTTCAGGTTTTCGAGGGAACTGTTAAAAAGATTCAGGGCGGCAGCAACCGTACAACTTTCACAGTAAGAAAAGAGTCTTACGGTGTTGGCGTTGAGAAGACATGGCCACTTCACTCACCTATCGTTGAGAAGGTTGAAGTTGTTAGAAGAGGTAAGGTAAGAAGAGCTAAGCTGAACTACCTTAAGGGACTTACAGGTAAAAAGGCTAAGGTTAAGGAGCTTGTTACCAGATAATTTGTTTTTTAAAGGGCAGTTACGTTTAGTAATTGCCCTTTTTAAATTCTATAGCTGATTGAGGTACTCTATGATGAGATCAAGGAAGAACTATCTTACTTTTAATCAAAAGAAAAAGAGAATAACCCCAAAGCTTATCAGAGAAATCTTTTCATGGCTCTCTATTACTTTAGCGGCTGTAGCAGTAGCCTGCGCTCTCGTATTCTTCTTTGGGATGCAGGTAATGGTCATTGGTGATTCGATGGAGCCACTTCTTTCAAATGGTCAGAAGGTTTTAGTTGACAGGGCACTATCCAAGATAATAAGTCCTAAAACCGGTGACATAGTTGTATTTCTACCAAATGGTAATACTAATTCCCATTATTATGTAAAAAGAATAGTCGCAAAAACAGGTGATACAGTTCAGATAACGGAGGGTGTTCTGTATATAAATGGTGAACCTTCCAAGGAAGATGACGACTATTTCGATAAAATGGAGGATGCTGGAATTGCATCCAACCCTATAAAACTAAAAAGCGGAGAATATTTTGTTCTTGGCGATAACAGAAACAGCAGTGAAGATTCCAGAAGTGCAAATATTGGAATCGTTAATGACTCAATGATTGTCGGAAAAGCTTGGTTTAAATTTGCCTATGAAGATGCACATTTTGGACCGATCTTAAACAATTATTAAGGATTGGTGATTATATGAATTATCAATGGTATCCCGGACATATGACAAAGGCTATCAGAATGATGCAGGAAAACATCAAGCTGATAGATATAATAATAGAGCTTACAGATGCCCGTATTCCCGCTTCTGGAAGGAATCCGGACATTGACGAACTTGGCAAGAATAAATTCAGGCTTATTATTTTAAACAAGGCAGATCTTGCTGACCCTGCAGTTACAAAAAAATGGAAAGAATATTATGAGGCTCAAGGTAATTTCGTTCTTGAGATGAATTCCAAGACAGGGAATGAAGCTGGAAAAGTAAAAGACTTAGTTCAAAGTGCCTGTGCTGAAAAAATTGAGCGGGATAAGAAAAAAGGAATAGTAGGAAGACCTATAAGAGCCATGGTAGCAGGCATTCCAAATGTAGGTAAGTCTACATTTATAAACAAGCTTGCTGGAAGGAACTCTGCAAAAACAGGTAATAAGCCTGGAGTAACCAAAGGAAAACAATGGATCTCTCTTGGTAAGAACATGCAACTGCTTGATACTCCGGGTATCTTATGGCCAAAATTTGAGGATCAGGAGGTAGGACTTCATCTTGCTCTTATTGGTTCAATGAATGATGAGAACCTTGATAGCGTTGAACTTGCCTGTGATCTGATAAAAGTGCTAAATAACTACTACCCCGGAGTCATAAAAGAGAAGTATAATATAACTGATGAACAGTTATCAGTATTTTTAGAAGATCAGTATGCAAATGAGTTTAGCGCTGTGCTTTCAGCTATCGCTGAAAACAGAAAGCTGATCAAACAGGGAGCTGTTCCGGATATTGACAGGGCTTCATCACTTCTTCTTGATGATTTTAGAAATGGGAGAATTGGAAGACTATCGCTGGAAAGACCTGAATAAATAGTGCATTTATGCACGGAATCGAGATGGAAAATGAGTAAAGTACTTAAAGAAATCATGAGCACACTTTTATACCTGGTAGTAATTTTTGGACTTACTTTCCTGTTTATAACCTTTGTAGCCCAGAGAACAGAAGTAAGTGGGTCTTCAATGGAGCCTACACTGCAGGATCACGATTCTTTAATTGTTGATAAGCTCTCATACAGATTTATAGAGCCTCATAGATATGATATTGTAATCTTCCCATATCAATATGGAAATAATCAGTACTTTATAAAAAGAGTCATTGGCCTTCCTGGAGAAAGGGTCAGAATTGATTATGACGGCAATATCTATATCAACGACGCAAAGCTGATTGAAAATTATGGTGCTGAAGTTATTCTTGATCCGGGAAGAGCTGAGACGGAAATACTTCTTGGGGAAGATGAGTATTTTGTCATGGGTGATAACAGAAATCACAGTATGGACAGCAGAGATATCTCAGTGGGGAACATACATAAGAAGGATATCCTGGGTAAGGCTTTTGTGAGGATCTATCCGTTCTCAAAATTTGGGGGAGTTGAATAATGCAGTCACTTTCTGACATCAAGGGAATACTACTTAGTTCAAAAACAGAAGATGAGCTCAAGGCATTTGTAGATACCTACAAATGCGATGAAAGAGCTGGAGTTATCAAACTCGTTGAGAGTGCAAATAAAAAAATAGATGCCATAGAAAAAGAGAAAAAACGTACCTATGAAATGTACCGGTACGAACGTGAATATGGAGATCTTGGCCTGTTATGCGGGATAGATGAAGTAGGAAGAGGCCCGCTTGCAGGGCCTGTCTATGCAGCAGCTGTAATATTAAAGACTGACTGCCCTATGTTATATCTAAATGATTCCAAGAAATTATCCGAAAAAAAGAGAGAAGAGCTTTATGATGTCATAATGGAAGAGGCAATAAGCGTAAGTATTGGCTTTTCTACTTGTGAGCGCATTGATGAGATCAATATCCTTAATGCCACATATGAAGCTATGACTAAGGCAGTAGAGGGCCTTAACCCTAAGCCTGATGCACTTTTAATAGATGCTGTTCACATTCCACAGCTGGAAATGTACAAACAGGTATCCATTATAAAGGGCGATGCAAAAAGCGCATCAATTGCAGCAGCAAGTATAGTTGCTAAGGTTACAAGGGACCGCCTTATGAAAGAACTTTCCTTAAAATATCCTGAGTACGGATTTGATTCCAACAAAGGATATGGAAGCGAAGCTCATATAGCTGCCCTGAAAAAGTATGGCCCCTGCGAGATTCACAGACGTTCCTTCATAGGTAATTTTGTATGAGTATTATTGGTGGTGTTACCGGGCAAAATAATACAATAAATATTGATGGTAGCAGTTTAAGAGGACATGAAGTATCTTCCCAGAGCCTTGAGCTTAAGACTGGTTCTACTATTCAAGGTACTGTTGTGTCCATTAGTGATACAACCGAAGGTAAGATTGCCACTATAAATGTTGGCGATGCTGAAATTCAGGCAAAGCTGCAGGATGGAATGGGGCTAAGAGAAGGGCAGACTCTTAACTTTAATGTCAGGAGTGCCTCTTCCGGGAGCGTGTCCATAACACCTCTTTATGAGAATACTTCCATAGATCAGAGTACCCTTAAGGCTCTGACTGCCGCTGGAATTGAAATAAACAATGATTCGATCCAGATGGTCAAGGATATGATGTCAGCATCTTTACCTATAAATAAAGATGCGCTTCTTGAGATGAATAAGTCTCTTAATTCATTTCCAAATACTTCTGTCACAACACTGGTTGAGATGAAGAGTCTTGGAATTCCAATTGATGAAAATAATATTAAGCAGTTTGAGAGCTATAAAAACTATGAACATCAGGTAACTTCCACTATGGAAAACATAATAGAAGATTTACCTAATGCATTTTCTGAACTTATGGCTACTGGAAAAGATACACAGGCATTAGATCTGTATGGATCAGTATTAAAACTGATAGGTAATGAGATTGAGCTGTCAGAAGAAGCAAATGCAAAAGAGGCTGGTCCTATTTCTGATTCGCTGGTTGATGCTGACGAAGAAACTCTGGAAAATAGTGAAATCTCTAAGGATCCTTCACAGACTGTGGCAAAGGAAGTCGAAAGTCAAAACGCTTTAAAAACTTCTGAAGAAAGTGTAAGACAGCCTTCTGCAGCTTTATCAGACAGATTTATGGACAACCTTAGAAATCTTGGAATCTCTGATAAAACCATAAACACTTATAATGAAGCCCTGAAAGAAGCTGCAAACCTTGACCTTTCTGAGAATCCAAAACAGGCTGCAAAGCTTGAAAATGCACAGAAGGCTCTTTTAAAGGAACTGGCGGAGAACTTTGAAAAGTCTGACATGTCTGATCTTGCTGAAAGCTCTGCCTGGAAAAATGTCTTTTCCGGAAAAGAATATACCAGGCTCTTAAAGGATAATATGCAGTCTCAGTGGCATCTAAAACCGCTGGAGGTTGGAAATAAAGAGAATATTGAAAACCTGTATCAAAGACTGAGTAACCAGGCAAGGGGCCTTACAAATGCCGTTACTCAGAATCTTGGAGCTGACAGCAGACTTGCCCAGTCAGCTAATAATCTTCAGAACAATCTGGATTTCATGAACCAGCTAAATCAAATGTTTCAGTATGTTCAGCTTCCTCTTCAGATGGCTGGTCAGAACGTTCATGGAGATCTTTATGTCTACAGAAACAAGCATAAGAAGATGAGCGAAGATGGCTCTGTAAGTGCAGCTCTCCATTTGGATATGGAAAATCTTGGGCCTGTTGACGTATATGTAAAGCTTCTTAATAGCAAGGTTACAACGAACTTTTATGTGGCGGATGACAGTGTCATAGATCTTATAAATGACAATATCCATATATTGTATGAGAGACTTGAAAAAAGAGGATATTCAATGGAGGCTACTTTAAAGCTTCATGATGATATGGACGGTCAGGATCTGGCTGTTGATGAGATGCTTAGCGTAAGCAAGACACCGGTAATTTCAACCAATTCTTTCGATGCAAGGGCTTAAAGGGCACAATTATGGCTGACAATAACGAGAAGAAAAAAATAAAAACTGCCGTAGCTCTTGGCTATGATCCAAATGAAGACGGCGCTCCTAAGGTCATTGCATCAGGACGTGGAGCTCTGGCTGAAAAGATCATTGAACAGGCAAAGGACAACAAGATCCCGGTTCACGAGGATGACAAACTTGCTGATACTCTTTCGAGACTTGAAATTGGCGAGATGATACCTCCTGAGCTATATGAGGTTGTGGCTGAAATTCTGGTCTTTGTAGATGCAATGGACAAGATCAAGGCTAAAGAACGACAAAAATAATTGAATACAATGTAATTTATATAGAACATACCCATGGACAAGATCAAGGCAAAAGATAAATCAAGGTGAAAGTAACAGGTAATTTAAATTGAATAAAAGAGTAATTGGCGATGGGAATGAAGATCTTGCCTGCAACTATCTGATATCGCAGGGTGTAAGGATCATCGCTCGCAATTTCAGGTGCAGACAGGGGGAAATCGACATAATAGCCAAGGATAATGAATATCTTTGCTTTATGGAAGTTAAATACCGTAATAGTTCAGATTTTGGACAGCCCCAGGAAGCAGTAAATTATTTTAAACAAAGAAAAATATCTAAAGTCTCAAGATTCTATCTATATTCTAAAAATCTTTCTTTTGATACCCCTATAAGATATGATGTAATTGCAGTGTCGGTAAATGAAGGCATAAAGGCTATTAAGTGGATAAAGAATGCCTTTGACTATATTGAATGAAAAGGAAGCAAAATGAGCGAAATCAAGATAAAGCGTTATGGAAATGAGAAGACTATGGAGCTTAGAGAAAAGGGAGATCTTAAATACCTTGTATTCCCTAAGATAGAAGAACTTGGCATAGTGGACCACATGTTTAGCACAAGACTTGGCGGAGTATCAAAAGGCATTTACAGTCAGTGCAACCTAAGCTACACAAGAGGAGATGACAAAGAAGCTGTTGATGAGAACTACAGACGTATATCTGATGCTCTTGGACATGGCAAAAAGCTTGATGACTTTGTATGTACATTCCAAACCCATACAACTAATGTCAAGGTCATTACAGAAAATGACAGGGGTAAGGGGCCTAAGATACAACGGGATTATACGGATATTGACGGCCTTATAACCAGTGTTCCTGGGATAATTCTTGCTACTTTTCATGCAGACTGTCCACCTGTATATTTTATTGATCCTGTTAAAAGAGCTATCGGTTTATCTCATTCTGGCTGGAAAGGAACTAAGGGTAAGATTGCCTCAAAAACCATAGAAAAGATGAGGGAAAACTATGGAACAGATCCTTCAGATCTTGTTTGTGCTATAGGTCCATCAATATGTGGCCCTTGTTATGAGATTGGAGAGGATGTTGCAAAAGAGTTTTCTGGTGCCTTCAGTGAACAAGAGCTTCAGGATGAAAAGATACTTATCCCATATCCTGAAGGAAAGTACAGACTATATCTTTGGAATGCAATAAAGCTTACTCTGCTGCAAAGTGGCGTAAAGGAAGAGAACATTATTGTTACTGATATCTGTACCAGGTGCAATCCGGACCTTCTTTTTTCACACAGGATCCATGGTGAAAAAAGAGGAAATCTGTGCGCTTTTTTGTCAATTAAGGAATAATTATCGAAAAAAAGTGTAATTCTTAAGAAATCTTAAGAAATTTCGACGGTAAATCTTAAGATTTAGATGATTTAATAGTATTAGAAAGATATGTGAGGACGCTATGGAAAACATTTTAGTATGTGATGATGACAGAGAAATAGTTGATGCTATCGAGATTTACCTGGAACAGGAAGGCTTTCACGTCTACAAGGCCTACGACGGAGAAGAGGGCTTATCTGTTCTTCGAAAAAATCAGATCCACCTGGCAATAGTAGATATCATGATGCCAAAGATCGATGGCATTCATCTTGTTAAGGAGCTTCGAGGGTTTTCAACTATTCCAGTTATCTTTCTATCAGCAAAATCAGAAGATTCTGATAAGATCCTGGGACTTAATATTGGTGCTGATGACTATGTTACAAAGCCTTTTAACCCACTTGAACTTGTGGCAAGAGTCAAAAGTAATGTAAGAAGATACACCACCCTTGGCAAGATCGTTGAAAAAGATAATGTTTATACTTCGGGGGGACTTGTGGTGGATGACAATGCTAAAACAGTAACTGTTTATGGCGAATCCATCAGGCTTACACCCATTGAGTATAAGATTTTGGCTTTTCTTGCCAAGAACAAAGGAAAGGTATATTCCATCGACCAGATTTATGAAAATATCTGGGGAGATATCTCTGTCAGAACTGATAACACCATAGCTGTCCATATCAGACATATCAGAGAAAAAATAGAAGTGGATCCAAGAGAACCCAAATTCCTTAAGGTTGTTTGGGGAGTTGGATACAAAATTGAGGAAGATGCTAAATGAAAAAGAACGCAGGAAAATTTAGAACGCTCCGTTTAGTCCAGCATATACTGGCTGCAATAGTTGCTTTTGCAATAGCTTATACCATGGCAGGTTCAAGCATAATGATCAGCGGAATAAATGGCTATCAGTCCTACAATCTGTACGAATCGGACAAGTCTAGAGATTATGAATCGTCATATCTTTTCAATAATATTCTTGGCAATAATGTCTCAGATGTACTTAGGCACGTAGCCATAAGAAGCCAGCTTGAAACAGCAGGGCAGTACGATGACAAAAAGATGATTGATGTAACAGCCTATGTAAACAGAGGGGCTACTCTTTCTGGTGATTACATAACTGCTGTTTACTATTTGTCAGACCTTCTTAAATGGGCTCAGAGCGGTTTTAACTATGAGACCAAGATGTTTAACAGTGAGCAGAGCGCTAATTTCCTTAGTGCTTCAACAACTTATACTCACCTTAAAAACAATGCCTTCTCAGGTGGGATGAACTCCTATCTTAATTCACAGATAGATGGAAACAGTATCACTTTTGCAATCTCTGGAAACTCCGTTCCTTCAGACGGTGAACACACATGCCTCATAAACAGATATCAGACAGCAGATGGCAAAAATATTGAGGATATTGTTTCCACCTGGGAAGAATACAATCTTTTGTGCTCATATGTTGAAGAGGCGGCAAAAGATCTTTTGTCCAACTACGAAGAGTACAACAATACTATATCTTATTATGACTACTTGAATTCTAATTTAAGGTACTATATCACAAGGACCATAAATGGAAAAACGAGCGTGTTTACAAACGTTCCAGAGCTTTCAAAAGAAACAACTGGTAAAGACATTGGAAGCATTTTTGAAAATTATGGAAGATATATCTATTACTGTCCATATGAGATCAAGTATGATACCAATACACTGATAAAGGAGAGCGTTGTCAGGTCCATCGTAAAGACCTATAGCTATGCGTATCCCGATCAGATCAAGATCTATATTGGTGTTGATACAATGCATTATCCGGTCGTAGACAGTTTCGTTTATGGTAAGATTAATTTTTCCAAGTACATGCCATATAAGTCACAGCTATATGTAATTGGCATCATAGCAGCGGTTTTGTATCTGATACTGCTTGTTGTCTATATTAGCCTTCAGAAAAAAGAGCTGGTATTAGCGGCTGCTGATGATGATCAGCAAGGAAGAGTTAAGGCAGGTTTCGCTAAAGGAATGCAGACAGAACTTATTGCCATTATTGGAATTTTAGTGATGGTGATACCTGCTATAGTATTTTATGCTTTTTATCTTATTTCAGACAAAAGCGAGATACTATCAAATACCTTATTTCCATATATCTGTGCTTTAATTGGATTTATTGCCAGCTGCGGATTTTTGTATATGGTTTACAACCTTGCTAAAAAAGGTGTTCAAAAACTTCTTTGGCAGGATAGCATTCTTAGAGCCATCATAATTGGTACAAGAAATCTTATAGTAAATACTACTGACAATGGCAATGTGATCATAAGAAGCTGGATCCCTTATCTGTTCTTTATTGCATTTAATATCGTGTTATTTAGGCTTGGTGTTGCTGGAATTTTAGTGGCTGCACTTTTCGATATACTGGTTGGAATATACAGGTACAGACAAAATCTTGATAGAGACAAGATAATTGGAGTCATTGAAAATATTAAAAATGGAAATGTAAAGGATAAGGTTACGGCAGAAAACCTGCATTCTGATAATATAAGGCTGGCTGAAGCTGTCAACTCCATAGGAGAGGGTATAGACAGAGCAGTAAATACCAGCATGAAGGATGAAAAGCTAAAGGCTGACCTTATAACTAATGTGTCCCACGATATCAAGACACCTCTTACTTCCATCATCAATTATGTTGACCTTTTAAAGAGGGAAGACATAAAAAATGAAAAGGCTAATGAATACATCGAGATTCTCGATGTTAAGAGCCAGAAATTAAAACAGCTCACCGAAGATCTTGTGGAAGCTTCAAAAATAAGCTCAGGAAATATCAGTATAGAACTTTCTAAGATAAACTTTGTGGAACTGGTTAATCAGACCATCGGAGAGTTTTATGAAAAGCTTGAAAAGAACTCTCTTTCAGTTATATTTAAGCCCCAGCAGCAGGATATGATGATCACGGCTGATGCAAGACATCTTTGGAGAGTAATTGAGAACCTGCTTAACAACGTCTGCAAATATGCACTTAGTGGTACCAGAGTATATCTTGATATGGTTTATGAAGAGAATGAAAATGCAAATGACAAGGTAGTATTCTCTATTAAGAACATATCAGCTTCAGAGCTAAATATTGACGCATCGGAGCTTACGGAGAGATTTATAAGAGGAGATGTTTCAAGAACTACAGAAGGAAGCGGACTTGGACTTTCTATTGCCAAGAACCTTACAGCAGCTCAGGGCGGAGATTTCGACATAAGACTTGATGGCGATTTGTTTAAGGTAATAATAAAGTTTGATGCAGCAAAATAAATACCTGCATAAGAAAACCCTTGGGAGCAATTCCCAAGGGTTAATTTTTGTTTTATTTTACTCGTAAAGTTCTGGGGCAATAAGACCATTGTTGTACTTTTCTACAATTTCATGGATCTTGTCAGTTGGCATATTAACTGTGGACATTGATGCATCATGATTAAGGAAATCAATGATTGTTGCAAGGAACTTGCCCATGTCTGCAATAAATATGTATTCTCTTGACTTGATCTCATCGTTCATATAGGTGAGGTTAGTGGTAATAACTGCATCGAAGTATTTGTTTTTGTAGCCTTCGTCAAATTTCTTCATGCCATCTGTGAAAAGACCAAATGTTGTGCAGATAAATACTCTTTTTGCACCCATGTTCTTGAGCTGCCCTGCGGTATCGATCATTGATGAGCCAGAGGAGATCATATCATCGATGACGATAACGTCTCTTCCGTGAATGTCAGAGCCAAGGAACTCGTGAGCTACGATTGGGTTTGTGCCGTTTACGATGTGAGCATAGTCACGTCTTTTATAGAACATACCTGTGTCAGCGCCAATTACATTTGCAAAGTATACGGCTCTGTCCAAAGCACCTTCGTCAGGGCTTATTACGGTAAGGTGGTCTTTATCAACTGTAAGATCATCTATACGGGATAGAAGCGCTTTCATAAACTGATAAGAAGCAAGGAAGTTATCAAAGCCGCCAAGTGGCTTGGCGTTTGATATTCTTGGATCGTGGGCGTCAAAGGTGATAAAGTTTGATATGCCCATGTCATGGAGCTCTTTAAACATCTGAGCAGCGTCAAGGGATTCCATACCGTTTCTTTTGTGCTGCCTTCCTTCATAAAGGAAGGGCATGATTACATTTATTCTCTTGGCTTTTCCAGTGATGGCACCAATAACTCTTTTTAAATCCTGATAATGATCATCGGGAGACTTGTGGTTGACGTAGTTGTACATCTTGTAAGTGATGCTGTAGTTGCAGACATCTGTAAGGATATAAACGTCATTACCACGGACACTTTCATTTATTGTGGCCTTAGCTTCTCCGCTTCCAAATCTGTCGAGAGAGTAGTCAATTTTGTAAGAATCCTTAACATAACCATGAAAAGCAGGATCAGACTCAGGCATCTGGTAAAGATTGTGCCTGAACTCAGCGATGTATTTATCAACGCTTTCTCCAAGAGATTTGGCAGACTCCATTACTATAAGATTAAGTGGTGCTACTGGGATTAAACTTTCTAATTGATGAAAATCAGGCATCTTTGCCCCTTTCTTAAGAAGATTTCAAGTGGTCAACCATTATCATATATATCACCTGTTGTGCTGACACGTCAAGGAATTTCATGTATAATATCAAATGGATTATTATTGACCGCAGTATGATAGGAAACAGTTATGAACAAGCATAAAAGCCACATCATTGGCGCTATCGAAGAAGGAAGTATTGCCGAGGAACTTGGCATTGAACCAGGTGATGAACTTATTTCCATAAATGGTGAAAAGATAACTGATATCTTTGACTATCAGTTCCTTTCACATGATGAGCACCTGGATGTTCTTATAAAGAAGCCTGATGGAGAAGAATGGCTCCTTGATGTAGATAAAGAATTTGATGAGGACCTTGGAATAGAGTTTGAAAACGGACTTATGGACGATTACAGGTCCTGCAGCAATAAATGTATTTTTTGCTTTATTGACCAGATGCCCAAGGGCATGAGAGAAACGCTTTATTTTAAAGACGACGATTCAAGGCTTTCATTTCTTCAGGGCAATTATGTAACACTTACCAATATGTCTGACGCTGACATTGACAGGATACTTAAGTACCATCTTTCACCGATCAATGTCTCTTTTCAGACCACCAACCCTGAGCTACGTTGCAAGATGCTGGGAAACAGATTTGCAGGTGAAGCGCTGAAAAAGGTAGACAGGCTATGCAGTAAGAACTCAGGAATTGAGCTTAACGGACAGATAGTTCTCTGTAAGGGCGTAAATGACGGTCCTGAGCTTGAAAGGTCCATTAGAGATCTTACAAAATACATTCCAAATCTTCAGAGTGTATCTGTTGTACCCGTTGGCCTTTCCAAGTACAGAGATGGCCTCTATCCACTTGAATCTTTTAACTGCGAGGATGCCAAAGAAGTCATAGACATGATCGAATCCTGGCAGAAAAAGATATATGAAGAGCATGGGATTCATTTTATCCACGCCAGCGATGAGTGGTATTTTCTGGCAGGAAGGCCCTTTCCAGAAGCTGAAAGGTATGATGGCTACATACAGCTTGAAAATGGCGTTGGCATGATGAGGCTTCTTATAAATGAGTTTGATGATGGCTTCGAAGACATGCTTCGTGACCACAAGGCAGAAATTGATGGTACTAAGCGCCACATTTCTGTTGCAACAGGAAGACTTGTTTATCCCTGCATAAAAGACATGGCAGAAAAAGCCATGAGCGTTTGTGTTGGACTTAAAATAGATGTTTATGAGATAATAAACGAGTTTTTTGGTGAAAAGATCACAGTGTCAGGGCTTTTGACCGGTCAGGATATAATAGGGCAGCTCAAAGGAAAAGACCTTGGGGATGAGCTCTTTTTACCATTAAATCTATTAAGAAGCGGGGAAGATTACCTTCTTGATGATGTCAGAATTTGCGACATCGAAAGGGAGCTTAACATCAAAGTAGGAATAAGCAGTGGCGATGGCTACGGACTTGTTTCTGATTTCTTTGGAATAGAATATTAAAAAAGGATAGTTTATGAGCAGAAAGAATATTGTTGCCGTTGTAGGCAGACCAAATGTAGGGAAATCCACATTCTTTAATGCCATGGCAGGTTCCAGGATCGCTATTGTGGAAGATACTCCAGGCGTTACAAGAGACAGGATATATCAGGATGTTGAGTGGCTTAACCACAGCTTTACTCTTATTGATACCGGTGGTATTGAGCCTGATTCCAATGACGTTATTTTGTCACAAATGAGAGAGCAGGCCCAGATTGCTATTGATACTGCTGATGTCATCATCTTCATGGTAGATGTAAAACAGGGGCTAGTAGATGCTGATGCCAAGGTTGCAGACATGCTAAGGCGCTCAGGTAAGCCAATTGTTCTGTGCGTTAACAAGGTTGATAACTACAGCAGAGATTCACTGGATGTCTATGAGTTCTATAATCTTGGTATTGGGGAGCCTTTCCCTATATCTGCTGTTAACAAGCAGGGACTTGGAGATCTTCTTGAAGAGGTAGTAAGACATTTTTCCAAGGATTCCACAGCAGAGGAAGAGGACGATTCCATCAAGGTTGCTATAATTGGTAAGCCAAATGTTGGAAAGAGCTCTATTATCAACAAGCTCATCGGTGAAAACAGACTTATTGTTTCAGATGTTGCGGGGACTACAAGAGATGCCATAGATACTGAGGTTAAACACAACGGCAAAAAGTACGTGTTTATTGATACTGCTGGACTTCGCAGAAAGAATAAGGTCAAGGATGCCCTTGAACACTATATGATCGTAAGGACTGTAGGAGCTGTAGAAAGGGCTGATGTTTGTATCCTTGTCATCAATGCAGAGGACGGCGTTACAGAGCAGGATGCCAAGATAGCCGGAATAGCCCATGAAAGCGGCAAAGCAGTCATCATAGCTGTAAACAAATGGGATCTTATTGAAAAAGACAATCACTCAGTCAAAGAGTTTACCAAGGATATCAGAAATACTCTGGCATTTATGAACTATGCAGAGATCATGTTCATATCTGCTGAGACTGGTCAGAGGCTTGTTAAACTATACGATATGATCGACATTGTTAGTGAGAACCACGCGCTCAGAGTTGCAACAGGTGTCCTTAATGAGATCATGACACAGGCAGTTGTAATGCAGCAGCCGCCAAGCGATAAGGGTAAGATACTTAAGCTGTTCTACATAACTCAGGCTTCAGTTAAACCGCCTACATTTGTAATATTTGTAAACGACAAGAACCTAATGCACTTTAGCTACACCAGATACATTGAGAATCAGATAAGGGAGGCCTTTGGATTTAAAGGTACTCCACTAAGATTTATCATCAGGGAGAGAAAAGAGGGTAAGTAGTATGGAAAGAGTAGTTTGTTTACTAATTGGTTATGTGTTTGGACATCTTCAGACCGCAGTACTATACGGTAAATTAAAGGGGGTTGACATCAGAAAGGTAGGAAGCGGAAACGCAGGTACTACAAACACCTTAAGAGTCCTTGGTGCGAAAGCAGGACTGATAGTTCTTCTTGGGGACATGCTTAAGTGCATGGCAGCTATTCTTGTTACTTATTTTCTGTTCGGTAAGAATACACCAAATCTTCAGATACTGTATATGACATATACAGCAGCTGGAGCAGTTTTGGGACATGACTTCCCACTTCACCTTCATTTTAAAGGTGGCAAGGGAATTGCATGTACTGCTGGTTACACTATTCACCTTGGAATAGTATTCCACTGGAGTTTTATCCTGATGGGAGTTATAGCATTTTTCCTTCCACTTAATATCTGTCATATAGTATCTGTATGCAGCCTCTGCTATTATACAGCGCTATTTATCATGGTGATCATCTGTGGACAGGGCGGATTTTTCCTAGACAAATTTGGAGCAGTTCCACAGGGAGCTCTCATAGAAGTTTATATTATCTTAGGTCTTTTAACAGCTCTTGCTTATTTCCAGCACAGAGGAAATATCAAGAAGCTCATTCAGGGAAAAGAGAGAAAGACCTATATTTTCAAAAAGAATAAAGTCGACTGATCCGGAGGAGAAGAATTGCAAAAGAAAATTGGCGTAATTGGTGCAGGCAGCTGGGGAATTGCTCTTGCATATCTTTTATCAGGAAATGGTCATGAAGTAACTGTCTGGTCAAGAAGCCAGACATCAGTTGATAAGCTCCGTGCTTATCACGGCAATGAAGATAAACTTCCAGGGGTTAAGCTACCAGATAGTGTTAATTACACCTGCAGTATGGAAGAAGCTGTCTCAGGAAAAGATATACTGGTTTTAGTTGTACCTTCTTCAAGCGTAAGAGAAACAGTAAGACTTATGGCGCCCTTTGTTGACACAGATAATGGGGATCAGATCATAGTCAACTGTACAAAGGGTATTGAAGAAGTAACTCTTATGGTGATGAGCGATGTTATCCTTGATGAGATTCCAGGAGCCAATGTGTGCGTGCTATCTGGACCTTCTCACGCAGAGGAAGTCGGAAAAAACATGCCTACCACTATAGTTGTTGGTGCCTTTAGCAGGGATACTGCTGTTGAGGTTCAGAACGTTTTCATGAATGAGGCCTTCAGGGTTTATATAAGCCCTGATATGCTTGGAATCGAAATAGGAGCAGCTCTTAAAAACGTCGTAGCTCTTGCAGCAGGAATGGCTGATGGCTACGGACTTGGAGACAATGCCAAGGCAGCTCTTATTACAAGAGGAATTGCAGAAATATCCAGACTTGGAATGGCTATGGGAGGCAAATTTGAGACCTTCGCAGGACTTTCAGGAATTGGAGATCTTGTTGTAACCTGCGCGTCCATGCACTCAAGAAACAGAAGAGCAGGAATACTTATTGGCCAGGGCAAATCCTATCAGGAAGCCATGGACGAAGTTAAGATGGTTGTAGAAGGCGTCTACAGCGCCAAGGCTGCTCTTAAATTGGCAGAGAAGTATGAAGTAGACATGCCAATAGTGCAGGGAGTAAATGAGATCCTCTTTGAAGGTAAGAGCGTTGGAGATGGCATAAAAGAGCTGATGGTCCGTGAGAGACGAAACGAAAACAGCCAGGTAGATTGGTAAAATGACAAAAATAAAAATGTTTACCTCAAGGAATATATCCGAAGAGGTAAACATTTTTTATTGGCAAAATATTAGTCAAAGTAAGGTCTTATAACCTTATTTACGATGTTTAGCATCACATACATGATAAAACTGTCTATAGGAAGCATGATCGCATTGGAGAGGAGCCTTGCTGGAAGGATTGCTGCGATAGCCTGACCATAGAGCATATTGAGCCAGAGAGTATTAAGAACGATGTTGCAGACAATCTTTACTACAAGCTGAGATAATACTACATTCAGAACTTTGACAGGTTTTTTGTAAAGAAAGAATCCATAGATTACAGCTCCCAGCATAGCGGTAATAGTAAATCCAGGAAAAAAGTTTCCATCTCCTGAAGCAAACCACTTGATCACATCCATGGCTCCGCCAAAGATAGCTCCGATCCAGGGACCAAAGAGATAGTCCACAACCTGGTTTGGTAGACCTGAAAAACCGATCCTGATGTACTGGCCAATCTTGATAGTTGCCACGTAGCCAAGGACTACAGCCAGAGCGCCCATCATTCCGCAAAATGTAAGGACCTTTGTTTCCTTAAGTCTTGATAGTGATGAGAGTTGGGATTTACTGGAAATTGTTTGTTCTTTAGACATAAAAAAGCACCTCCTTTGCAGTATTCTCGTGACCACATCGGAGATGTACATATTCATTCGATGTAGCAGCGGGATGCGACATTAAAACCGCGGACCAAGGTCCTTCGTCCCGATGACAACTCCCTGTTCACCAGGCACTTAACGCTCTAACGTCTACTCTGCATTTCTTTATTTTGAGGTAATGATACAACAGAATAATCTATAGGTCAAAACTTTTTTAGAATAATTATTTATACTACAAATAACTTGACATAAATTCTCAGAATGTTAAAATTTCAAAGTAAATAAATATCAAAGGCTGTGACCGGATAAGTAAGAATCGCAATCTGACAACAGAGAATAGCTGGTTGGTGAGAAGCGTATGTTAAGTGCGATGATGAAATACCTCCGCGAGCTGCAGGGATGAAACAGCATTTGATGCATTGCAAGTAGTTCCTGACGGGCACTGACCGTTATATCAGGAGAGTATCATTTGAGTCTTATCATTCAAATCGTACTTGTTGAGGCACATTGCGTGAGTAATGTGTGAATGAAGGTGGTATCACGATTAATTCGTCCTTCGTAATCATATGATTGCGGAGGATTTTTTATTTCCTTCGCAGAAATTTAAGGAGGTGCATTTATGCAGATTTTTGAGGAACTTAAGGCAAGAGGTCTCATCGCTCAGGTTACTAATGAAGAAGAGATAAGAGACCTTGTAAACAACGGAAAGGCTACTTTCTACATTGGATTTGACTGTACTGCAGATTCACTTACTGCTGGTCACTTCATGGCGCTTACTCTCATGAAGAGACTTCAGGAAGCTGGCAACAAGCCAATTGCACTTATTGGCGGCGGAACAACCATGATCGGTGATCCTTCTGGAAGATCCGATATGAGAAAGATGCTCACAAGAGAAGACATCGACCACAATGCTGAGTGCTTTAAAAAGCAGATGGAGAAATTCATCGACTTTGGCGAAGGCAAAGCTATGATGGTCAATAACGCTGACTGGCTCATGAATCTTAACTACATTGAGCTTTTACGTGAGGTTGGAGCATGCTTTTCAGTTAACAACATGCTTCGCGCAGAGTGCTACAAGCAGCGTATGGAGAAGGGACTTTCCTTCCTTGAATTCAACTACATGATCATGCAGTCCTACGACTTCTACTACATGTTCCAGAAATACAACTGTAACCTGGAGTTTGGTGGAGACGATCAGTGGTCCAACATGCTTGGTGGTACAGAGCTTATCAGAAGAAAGCTTGGAAAAGATGCACATGCCATGACTATTACACTTCTTACTGACTCTAACGGCAACAAGATGGGTAAGACAGCAGGAAACGCTGTATGGCTTGATCCTAACAAGACATCACCATTTGATTTCTACCAGTACTGGAGAAATGTGGGAGATGCTGATGTTGATAAGTGCATCAAGATGCTCACATTTATTCCTATCGAAGAGATCCAGGAGATGGAGAAGTGGGATGACTCCCGCATTAACGAGAAAAAAGAAATTCTTGCTTTCGAGCTTACAAGCCTTGTACATGGAAAAGAGGAAGCACAGAAAGCCCAGGACGGCGCCAGAGCTCTTTTCGCTGGTGGCGGTAACATGGACAATGTTCCAACTGTTTCACTTAAAGAGGAAGACTTTAGAGACGGCGTAGTTGATATCCTTCAGGTACTTGTATCAGCTGGTCTTTGCACTACAAGAAGTGAGGCCAGAAGAGCAGTTGAGCAGGGCGGCGTAACCTTTGCTGATGAGAAGGTTACAGACGTTAAGGCTACATATACCAAAGATACATTTAAAGATGGTGTTATGGTCAAGAAGGGTAAGAAGTCATTTAAGAAAGTTACAGCCTGATACACTAAATAAAATAAGCCCGGAGCTAAGTGCTCCGGGCTTTTTCTATGGTTTAATCATTCACCAAATACTGCAAGATAATCCTTCTGGAATTTCTCAATACCTGCATCTGTAAGAGGATGATGAGTCATCTGCTCGATTACCTTGTAAGGAACTGTTGCGATGTCAGCACCTGCAAGAGCACAGTCAGTAACATGCATGGGGTTACGGATACTTGCAGCGATGATCTCTGTCTGGATGTTGTGGATGTTGAAAATCTCAGCAACTTCTGAGATAAGATCTGTTCCACGAACGCTGATGTCATCAAGTCTTCCAAGGAAAGGACTTACGAATGCAGCGCCTGCTCTTGCGCAAAGAAGAGCCTGGTTAGCTGTGAAGATAAGTGTCATGTTAACCTTGATGCCTTCGCTTGAAAGAACCTTGCAAGCCTTAAGACCTTCAATAGTCATAGGAATCTTAACAACCATGTTCTTGTGAAGCTTGGCAATCTCTCTACCTTCAGCGATCATACCTTCAGCATCAGTTGTTGTTGCCTTAACTTCTCCGCTGATAGGACCATCTACAATTGAGGCAATCTCTTTTACTACCTCATAAACGTCTCTGCCTTCTTTTGCGATAAGAGATGGGTTAGTGGTAACACCGCAGATTACACCCATGTCATTGGCTTTTCTGATCTCTTCAATATTGGCTGTGTCTACAAATAACTTCATTTTTACTCGCTCCTTTTATTAAGTGATGAAATTTGTTCCGTATCTATAATAACATTATTATTTCAGATGACTAGACCCAAAAAGTGCGAAGAACTAACTATTTTTTATAAACTTCTTTTTTGATAATTAAATTGTTTGCAATATATTATTTTTTGTATTAAGATACATGAAGAAGTTAATTAATGCTAACAAAGGAAAAATTAAAATATCATGGATAAATATGTAGTTACAGGAATGAGCTGCGCTGCTTGTCAGGCAAGAGTTGAAAAAGCGGTTTCCGGACTTGATGGAGTAAGCTCATGCAGCGTGAATCTTCTTACCAATTCAATGAGCGTTGAAGGCAGTGCCAGTAATGCAGATATTATCAAAGCTGTTGAAAATGCAGGTTATGGCGCAAGACTTATGGGCGATATTAACAAGGAAAGCTCATCTTCATATGATTTTTCAGAGGAAGAGGAAGCTTTAAAGGATAAGGAAACACCTATTCTAAAAAAGAGACTCATATATTCAATAGGATTTCTTTTAGTTCTAATGTATTTCTCTATGGGACACATGATGTTTGGATTTCCGCTGCCACCTTTTCTTGAAGGGAATCACGTAGCCCATGGTATCATTCAGATGGTTCTTGCCATCATCATCATGTTCATAAACAGAAAGTTTTTTATAAGTGGCTTTAAGGGGCTTGTTCATGGCGCACCCAATATGGATACTTTAGTTGCTTTAGGAAGTGGGGCGTCATTTGTGTATAGCATGGCAGCGCTTTTCTTTATGACCGATGCAGTATCGAAGGGGGATTCTTCCCTTGCCATGAGCTATATGGATCATTTCTACTTTGAATCAGCAGCAATGATCCTTACGCTTATTACTGTTGGCAAGATGCTTGAAGCCATGAGTAAGGGCAGAACCACAGATGCCATAAAGAGCCTTATGAAGCTTGCTCCTAAGACAGCTGTGATAATTGATGAGTATGGAAAAGAAAAAGAGATTCCAATAGAGAATATCAAGGTTGGAGATATCTTTGTAGTTAGACCTGGAGAAAATGTTCCGGTTGATGGCATGGTGATTGAAGGAAACAGCGCCATCAACGAGTCTGCTCTTACAGGAGAGAGTATACCTGTTGATAAAACTATAGGATCAACTGTTTCCGGAGCAACTATCAATACTTCCGGATTTATAAAATGTCGTGCCACCAGAGTCGGAAAAGATACAACACTTTCCCAGATAATCCAGATGGTAAGTGATGCGTCAGCAACGAAGGCACCAATTGCAAAAATTGCTGATAAGGTTTCTGGTATTTTTGTTCCAGCTGTCATTGGAATAGCAGCTATAACATTTATTATTTGGTTTCTTATAACTAAAGAATTTGGATATTCCCTCTCAAGAGCTATCGCAGTTCTTGTTATCAGCTGCCCCTGCGCACTTGGCCTTGCTACACCTGTGGCTATCATGGTGGGTAATGGTGTTGGTGCCAAAAACGGTATCATGTTCAAAACAGCAGCGTCTCTTGAAAATACCGGAAGAACACAGATTGTGGCACTTGATAAAACCGGAACTATCACCAAGGGAGAACCTGTTGTAACAGACGTATTTACTGCTGATTCTGTTACAAGAAGCGGATATTCACTTATAAACAACTCTGAAAATGAACTTCTTAAGATCGCAGGGCTTTTAGAAAAAAAGAGCGAACATCCACTTGCAAAGGCTGTAGTTGATTATGTTGGTGACCTGAGAGTATATTCTGAAGATCCTTACGATGAAGATGATGAGGAGGATATAACTGATTTTGAAGTACTTCCTGGTCATGGGCTTAGAGGAAAGTACCTGGGTCAGGAGGTTGTCGGCGCAAGTCTTAAATATATAAGCAGTATTTGCAGTGTTCAGCCTGAAGTAAGAGAAAAGGCAGTTGCACTTGCATCACAAGGTAAGACACCTCTTTGCTTTGCAAAAAATGGAAAGCTGATTGGAATTATAGCTGTAGCTGATACTATAAAAGAGGATTCAGCCATGGCTATAAAAGAGATTAAGAACATGGGAATACATGTTGTTATGATCACTGGAGATAATGCAAGGACAGCCATGGCAATAGGTGATCAGGCAGGTGTTGATGAGATCGCTGCTGAAGTCCTTCCAGACGGCAAGGAAGAGATTGTGAAAAAGCTCTCTTCATATGGTAAAGTAGCAATGGTAGGAGATGGGATTAACGATGCACCAGCCCTTACCAGAGCAGATACAGGAATTGCTATTGGTGCAGGAACCGATGTTGCTATAGATGCTGCAGATGTAGTTCTTTTGAAGAATTCACTTCTTGATGTTGCTGCAGCTATAAGACTTTCAAGGGCAACACTTCGTAACATACATCAGAATCTGTTCTGGGCATTTATTTACAATATTATAGGAGTTCCTCTTGCTGCAGGAGCATATATTAAGCTCTTTGGATGGGAACTTAGTCCAATGTTTGGAGCTGCAGCCATGAGCTTATCAAGCTTTTTCGTTGTAACTAATGCACTTAGGCTGAATCTTTTAAAGATCCACGACAGCTCAAATGATAAGGTTATTAAAAAGCCTATTACAGGAGAGATCATAAACAATAATAGAGACACAGATGAAAGGATGGAAAAAGAAATGAATAAAAAAACAATGATGATCGAGGGAATGATGTGCGGACATTGCGAGATGACTGTAAAGAAGGCACTTGAGGCTATAGATGGTGTAGAAAGTGCTGATGTAAGTCATGAAAAGGGCTCTGCTATAGTAACTCTTTCTGGTGATGTATCAGATGATGTTCTTAAAAAGGCTGTAGAAGATAAAGATTATAAAGTTACTTCAATTATTTGATTTTTGTGGTATCATGTATAGATGGCTAAAAAAGGAAGGGCTTAAGGCATGGAAAAGAGAATTAAGATAAAGTATTTTGATGAAAGACTTGAAAAGCTCCAGTATATTGATGGCAAATCAGACTGGATCGATCTTAGAAGTGCTGAAGACGTGGATCTTAAACAGGGAGAATTTCATTTGATTCCACTTGGCGTTGCAATGGAGATCCCGGAAGGCTACGAAGCACATGTAGTACCCAGAAGCTCAACCTTTAAAAACTACGGCGTTATACAGGCTAATCATATGGGGGTCATAGACCATTCATATTGCGGGGACAATGACCAGTGGTTTGTACCTGTAATAGCTATGAGAGATACACATATAAGCTTTAATGACCGTATTTGCCAGTTCAGGATAATGGAGAACCAGCCAACAATAGTCTTTGATGAGTGTGATCACCTAGATGGCAAGGACAGAGGCGGATTTGGTTCTACCGGCACAAAATAATGAGTTGATTTAGAGGAGTAAAAATGGTTAAGATTCGTACAAGATACGCACCAAGTCCAACAGGTCGTATGCATGTAGGCAATTTGAGAACAGCTCTTTATGCTTACCTTATTTCCAAGCATGAAGGTGGAGATTATATCCTTCGTATTGAGGATACTGATCAGGAGCGCTATGTAGAAGGTGCTACTGAGATCATCTACAACACACTTAAAGAGACTGGACTTATTCATGATGAAGGCCCAGACATCGGAGGCCCTGTTGGCCCCTATGTTCAGAGTGAGCGTCAAAAGGCTGGCATTTACATGCAGTATGCAAAAGAGCTCATCGATAAGGGACAGGCGTATTACTGCTTCTGTGATGAGGAGAGGCTTAAGACTCTTGTACAGAAGATAGAAGTTGATGGTGAGGTAAAAGAGATAAGTGTTTATGACAAGCACTGCCTGCATCTTTCCAAGGAAGAAATTGAAAAGAACCTCGCAGAAGGTAAGCCTTTTGTAATCCGTCAGAACAATCCAACTGAAGGAACAACTACATTCCATGATGAGCTTTATGGAGATGTAAGTGTAGAGAATAAAGAGCTTGACGACATGATCCTTATAAAGTCTGACGGCTATCCAACATATAACTTTGCAAACGTTGTTGATGATCACCTTATGGGCATCACACATGTTGTTCGCGGTAACGAGTATATTTCATCATCACCAAAGTACAACAGACTTTATGATGCTTTTGGTTGGGAAGTTCCTAAGTATATCCACTGCCCACTAATTACAGATGAGGAGCACCACAAGCTTTCAAAGAGAAGCGGACACTCATCCTTCGAAGATCTGATCGAGCAGGGCTTTGTTCCTGAAGCAGTTGTAAACTTTGTAGCTCTTCTTGGCTGGTCTCCGGATGACAATACTGAGATCATGAGCCTTAAGGACCTTGTTGAGAAGTTCGACTAT
>CAMVJI010000018.1 GCA_947167765.1 uncultured Butyrivibrio sp.
TGCTTTATAACGAGCAATGTAAAAACTGCTTACTCAAACGATGCATACAAGATTTGTTGCACAAATCTTGTCCGTGCAGTCGCACCAACTTTATAACGAGCAATGCATACAAGATTTGCTACGCAAATCTTGTCCGTGCTTGTCGCACTATAAAAACATAAATGCGCTGAACTCTTAACAAGTAAACTTGTACGAATTCAGCGCATTTATGTTTTTGCATTGCTCGTTATAAAGCAGGATACGGGAATCGAACCCGCCTCTTCAGCTTGGGAAGCTAACATACTACCGATGTACTAATCCTGCAAGGCACTTATTTATTGTAGTTAATGTAAATATTTATTTCAAGCTTTTTTCATGCGATAATTAAATTATAAAAAGTAAAGGAGAACATCTATGCAGGATAAACTTGGCATCATAGCTCTTGAATCAGCATCTTCAATAGGAACAAGGGTTAATGAGATTTTGAAGGACTGGCGAGGGGGAGACAATTTCCTTATTCCCTGTGAGTGTCCAAGGTTTGGAAGCGGCGAAGGAAAGGGAATTGTAAGAGAGTCTGTAAGAGACAAGGATATATACATAATTGTTGATGTCCTTAACAATTCACTTACATACAAGATGGATGGTGAACCAAATCGAATGTCACCAGATGACCATTACATGGACCTTAAGAGGGTGATAGCAGCCTGCAATGGTAAAGCTTCAAGGATCACTGTGATAATGCCATTTTTGTATGAAGGAAGGCAGCACAGAAAGACTACAAGAGAATCTCTTGACTGCGCTGTGATGCTTAGAGAGCTTGAGAACATGGGGGTTCATGAGATCATTACCTTTGATGCCCATGACCCGAGAATGCAGAACACAACACCTCTTAGAAGTCTTGAGAATATATCTCCGGCGCTCCAGTTTACCCAGGCTCTTCTTACTGAGTATGAGGACATACAGCTTGATTCTGACCATTTAATGCTCATTGCACCAGATGAAGGTGCCACAGAGAGGGTAGTATTTCTTGCTTCTTTGTATGGCGTCAACATTGGAATGTTTTATAAGAGAAGAGATTATACACGGATCGTTGAGGGTTGTAATCCGATAATCGCTCATGACTTTTGTGGTGCTTCTGTTGAGGGAAAGGATTGTATTGTAATAGATGATATGATCTCTTCAGGCGGAAGTATGCTGGATGTTTCAAGACAGCTCAAGGATATGGGCGCCAAGAGAGTATTTATTTTCTCTACTTTTGGCTTATTTACAAATGGTTTTAAGAAGTTTGATGACTCTTTTGAGAAAAAGGAATTCGACAGGATATTCTCAACAAATCTTATATACCAAAAGCCTGAGCTTCTTAAGAAGGATTATTATTACAGCGTCAGCATGAACAGATATATTGCTGCCATAATTGACACTATGAATAAAGGTAAGACATTGAGTTCTCTTACAAGACCTGCCTTGAGGATCAGGGATACGATAGAGAATTATAGAAAAAAAGATCAGTAATTACTACAGAAATAAAGCCGCCCAAATGCCGGATTAAACCGGCATTGGACGGCTTTTACCATGTCATATCTTATATCAAAGTTCGGAAGTGCAGTGTGGGCATCTTGTTGCCTCAATATTGATTTCACTCTTACATTTAGGGCAGATCTTTGTAGTTGCAGGAGCTTCTTCCTTTTCCTTCTCAAGTCTTGCTGAGAGCTTGTTCATTCCCTTTATGATAAAGAAGATGACAAGTGCCATAAGGATGAAGTTGATGACTACTGTGATGAAGGTACCATAGTTTAATGTTGCTGCGCCAGCTTCCTTGGCTGCCTCAAGTGTTGCATAGCTTCCACCATCAAGAACAATAAACTTGTTGTTGAAATCAACACCTCCAGTAAGAAGCCCAATGAGGGGCATGATAATGTCATCTACAAGAGATGAGATTATCTTCTGGAAGGCTCCGCCGATGATAACACCAACTGCCATATCAAGGACATTGCCTCTCATGATAAATTCACGAAATTCCCCTGCGAATCCTTTGCCTTTTCCTGCTACATTTTTTATTTTTTCTGTCATTACTTTTCCCTCACTTTCTTAATTCATACACTTAGAAGATTTTAACACATTAACGTGGCATCAGCAATAAAGTTACGAGCTACGATTTGTTAAGGGTACAAAAAGTATGTTACAATCTTGATATAAGGTTACATGGCTTTCAGACGATATTTTTATTGCCATAACTAATTTCTGCTCGTATAAATAATTAGAAACAATTTTTTCGGAGGTGTAATCTAATGGGTGATAAAAAGAAAAAGGAAATTGAAAATAAAGTTATAAAAGAAGAGGAGCTTAATAATGTGTCTGGAGGAATAATGCAACCTGGCTATTCTTTAACAAGAGATGTTGCGGGAGGTTTGGCAAATTGTGGCAAGTCTGAATCACCTTCTCGACCAGGCATGAGATAAATATGACAACAAAAAACCCACACCATCATGGTGTGGGCTTTATTTATGTATTAAAAACTGGTTGATCCTCTCTTAATAAGTTCGCCTGAAAAAATAGTCTTTTGAGGCATCTCATTCTGAGAGAGTGTACCGATCAGAGTCTTAACAAGCTGTATGCACATATCTTCAAGCCTGTTATCTATAGAAGATAGCTCTGGTTCTGAGCAATGGGCTAAAATTGAGTTGTTGTAGCCAACAATCTGAAGCTCTGAAGGAACCTTGATATGATTGGTCCTTGCATAGTTCATTGCTCCAATAGCAAGGAAATCATCACTTGTTACGATTCCATCAAACTTAACACCCTTCTTGGTGATGGCTTCAACAAAACTCTTAACCCCATCAATGTCCTCATGACTTCCTTTAAAGCATTGCATGAGCTCCTTTTTTAGGGGAATGTCATGTGTTAAAAGAGCATTTTGATAACCTGCAAGCTTTTTAAGTCCTGAATATGAATTGGAGTTGTAAAGATATAGGATATTCTTAACTCCGCTAAGAAGCATCTGCTCAGTTGCATCCTGAGTGGCCTTGTAGTCGTCGCAGAGAGTGCAGTAGACATTGTTGCAGTCAAAGTCAGCATTAAGAAGCATAATTGGCACCTGGCTGGCTGCATCTCTTACATACTGGTTGTCGTCAGGATTATTCAGGATAAAGTTTGAACCGATCATTACTACAGCATCAACATGCTGAGACAATAGGAGATTTAAGGACTCTTTTTTTCCAGAGAGCTCGTATCCTGTGCATCCAAGGACAGAGTGGTAACCATTCTCGCGAAGGTTCTGCTCAATAAAATAAATAGCCTTGGCAAGATAAAGATCAGATGCATCAGCGCAGAGAATACCAATGGTCTTCATGGAATTAAGACCAAGTCCCCTTGCAAACGCATTGGGCTTATATCCATATTGCTCAATAATGTCCATGACTTTCTTGCGGGTTTTGGGTTTAACATTGGCACTTCCGTTAAGTACACGGGATACTGTGGCAATTGAAACGCCAGCTTTTTTAGAAATGTCATAGATAGTCATCTGATTGCTCATAAATTATCTCGTTTCTAATGGGAATTTGAAGTATCTTACTGCGTTGTTGTATGAAATATCTTTTACGATCTCACCAAGAACAGGAAGCTCTTCCTCTGGGAACTCACCATTTTCAACAAGGGAACCAAGGTAATTGCAAAGGATCCTTCTGAAGTAGTCGTGTCTTGTGTAAGATGTAAAGCTTCTTGAATCAGTCAGCATTCCAACAAAACCTGAGAGGTTACCGGACTCAGCTACGCACTCAAGCTGCTGTTCCATACCAAGTTTGGTATCATTGAACCACCATGCGCTTCCCTGCTGGATCTTGGCAACTGTTGGAGCCTCATTAAATGCGTTAAGGGTAGTGTTGATGATCTTGTTATCATTAGGGTTAAGGCTGTAAAGGATAGTCTTAGGAAGAGAACCTTTTTTGTGGAGTGCATCAAGGAAATCAGCAAGCTCACCCATTGGATAGTAAGCATCAATTGTATCGAATCCTGTGTCAGGACCGAGTTTTTCGTACATAGGAGTGTTGTTGTCTCTTTTACAGCCAAAGTGAAGCTGCATTACCCAGTCTCTCTTTGAAATCTCTTCACCTTCAAAGAGCATAAATGCTGTCTGGAATTTCAAATCTTCTTCATAAGAGAGTGCCTCTCCAGAAAGTCTCTTTTTAAAGATTGCTTCGATCTCATCGTCAGAAGCAGGGCGGTACATAACATACTCAAGAGCATGGTCTGTTACATTGCAGCCTTTTTCAGCGAAGTAATCAAGTCTTACTCTGAGAGCCTTCTTAAGGGCGTCAAAAGAGTCAATATTTACACCACTTACTTCTGAAAGAGTCTTGATATATGATGTGAATTCAGGCTTTGAAATGTTCTTGGCTTTGTCAGGCCTCCATGCTGGAAGAACCTTTACATCAAAAGAAGTATCAGCCTTGATCTTGTCGTGCCACTCAAGGGTATCAACAGGATCATCTGTTGTGCAGATAAGAGTTACATTAGACATCTTGATGAGCTTTCTAACGCTCATATCAGGAGACTGAAGAACTTTGTTGCAAAGCGCATAAACTTCCTCAGCTGTTCTGGAATTAAGAACGCCTTCATATCCAAAATACTTGCGAAGCTCAAGGTGTGCCCAGTGGTAAAGAGGATTACCAACAGCCTTCTCAAGGCACTTTGCAAACATAAGGAACTTCTCTTTATCAGAAGCATCGCCTGTCATGTACTTTTCATCAAGGCCAAATGCACGCATAAGACGCCACTTGTAATGGTCTCCCCCGAGCCAAACCTGAGTTATGGTGTCAAAATGACGATCCTCAGCTATTTCCTTAGGACTGATGTGACAGTGGTAGTCAAGGATTGGCATGTTCTCTGAATAATCATGGTACAAAACCTTGGCAGCTTCTGTCTGTAGAAGAAAATCTCTGTCCATAAATTTTTTCATTGCTATACCCTCCACATAATATATTTATGAAAGCATTTTCATATTTTTTTCAAATTGTATTATACAAGAGCCCAGAGCCAAATACAATAGAAAAATTCGTTGACTTGGCGACACATTGAATATATGATTTTATTGTAAACGCTTACAGCTAATCGTGTATTTTTGTTTTAGAAGGGGTAGGTTATATGAGTAGATTTTTACAGATCCATCCGCAGGACAATGTTGTTGTATGTCTTGAAGAGGTAAAAAAAGGTGAGAGCTTAAATATTTCAGGCAGCGAGACAGTAACTGCAGCAGATGACATTCCTGCAGGTCACAAGATCGCCATAAAGGATATCAAAAGCGGTTCAGATATAATTAAATACGGCTATGCTATTGGCCATGCCACAGAGGATATCACTGTGGGAAGATGGGTGCATACCCACGATATCAAGACCAATCTTGAGGGTATCCTTGATTACAAGTACAATCCGGACACGGCTGATATTGAAAAGAAAATATCCCAGATGGCAACTAAAAAGGGAACCTTTAAGGGATTTGTAAGGTCAAATGGCAAGGTTGGTATTAGAAACGAGATCTGGATCATTCCAACAGTTGGATGTGTAAACAACATAGCTACAGCCCTTGCCAAGGAAGCCAATGCCTGCATCAAGGGAAGTGTAGATGAAGTTGTAGCATTTACACACAACTACGGCTGTTCTCAGACTGGAGACGACCAGGAGCATACAAGAACGATCCTTTCAGATCTGATCAATCATCCAAATGCAGGCGGAGTACTGGTTCTGGGACTTGGCTGTGAAAACAGCAACATCGATGTGCTGATGCCTTATATAGGCAGCTATGATGAGAAGAGGGTTAAGTTCCTTGTGTGCCAGAAATCCGATGATGAAATGGAAGATGGAATGAATCTTCTTAAGGAGCTGATCGAAGAGGCTTCCAGGGATGAAAGGCAGGATGCTGACCTTTCTAAGCTTGTTATCGGACTTAAGTGCGGAGGAAGTGATGGATTTTCAGGAATTACAGCTAATCCGCTTGTTGGCCGCATCTCCGACAGGATCATTGAGTATGGCGGAACATCAATACTTACAGAAGTTCCTGAGATGTTTGGTGCTGAAACAATCCTTATGAACAGGTGTAAGGATGAAAAGACATTTAATGACACTGTAAATATGATAAATGGCTTCAAGGAGTACTTTACCAAACAGGGAGAGCCTATTTACGAGAATCCTTCTCCTGGAAACAAGGCAGGCGGTATTACAACTCTTGAGGATAAGTCCCTTGGCTGCACACAGAAATCTGGTGACTATCCGGTAATGAATGTCATGGAATATGGAGAGAGAACTGACGTAACAGGTCTTAACCTTCTTTGTGCTCCAGGCAACGATCTCTGCGCAGCAACAGCTCTTGCCAGTGCAGGTGCCCAGATTGTTTTATTTACTACAGGTAGAGGAACACCTTTTGCCTGTCCGGTTCCTACTATGAAAATTGCAAGTAATAACACAATTGCATCAAAAAAGTCAGGCTGGATCGACTTTTGCGCCGGACAGATACTGGACGGAAGAACATTCGAAGAACTTACAGATGAACTCTTTGAAAAAATTGTAAGAACAGCATCAGGAGAGAAGCTTAAGAGTGAAATTGCAGGCTTCCATGACATGGCAATTTGGAAGAGGGGTGTAACTCTGTAAAAAGCCCCTTGACAAATCTTATAAAAGACAACTACCCATATGTACATATTGACCAACAGAACACCAAAGATTTTTGGTAACTGTTGGTCATTTTTTTGTGATTTTTGAATTTTAGACATAGTTTATTAAAAATTTATTGTTAATTTTTGATATGTAAGAGCTTTCTAAAATGCCTTAAAAACGGCATTTGTGGGAAAATGATGACAAGATTGTTACAAATCCTACAAAATTCGTACTTGCAAAGGGTTTTAAGACATGATACAGTACGTACATAGGTAAGTGAAAACGCTTACATTTTTCTTTCAAAACTAATTCATAGGGAGGAAACGAATTACAATGAAAAAGAAAGTCTTATCATTACTTCTTTCAACAGCAATGGTAGCTTCTTTAGCAGCTTGCGGATCTGCAGCTGACACAGGAAGCACAGACACAGGAAGCACAGACACACAGTCATCTGACACTTCAGCTCAGTCAGGTGATGCTGCTGCTACAGAGACAGCAGACGCTGCAGCAGAGGACTACGAGCTTACAGACCTCTACATCACAGTAGACGGAACACTTACAGCTAACGTTGACAATGGACAGGACGCATTCGTTGAGCAGTGGGAAGCAGCTGTATCAGAGAAGCTTGGACATGACATCAAACTTCACATCAACCAGCCTGAGCACTCTGGCTACAAGGACAATGTAGCTCAGCTCCTTACAACAGGTCAGCCTGGTGATGGACAGTATCCTGATGCTCTTATCATGAGTGCAACAATGTACAAGCAGTATCAGACAACAGGAATCCTTTGGAACATGGCAGACGCTTATGATAACGCTGAGTTCCAGTCAAGGATTACACTTCCTTCAATCAATGAGAACATGAAGACAGCAAACGGCGAGCTTTATGCATTTGCTCCTACATATGGTAACGGATGTGTTACTTATGTTAAGCAGTCATGGCTTGATGCAGCTGGTCTTAAGATTGAAGACATCAAGACATTCGATGACTATTACAACATGCTTAAGGCATTCACAAAGGATGGCCAGACAGGTGTTATCGCAGCAGGCTTTGGTAAGCTTGACGAGGCTCCATACATCAACTACATGCCAGAGTTCTGGCAGGGTGCATACCCAGCAATCTATCAGAAGGATGGACAGTGGGTTGACGGCTTCCAGGAGCAGGCTACAATCGATGCTCTTAACAGACTTGCACAGGGCTACGCTGATGGCGTAATCGATAAGGATACAGAGGAAGCAACAACTAAGGTTGCTCGTGAGAAATGGTTCTCAAACGACCAGACAACATCTGAAGGTGTATTCACATACTGGGCTGGAACATGGCTTAGAACACTTACAGATAACCTTGACAAGAACGACGTAGATTCAGATCTTGGTGATGACAGACTCGTTCAGCTTCCTCCTATCCAGGAGATCAAGGATACATGGGGCGGATACCTCAACCGTGAGGCTCCTGTATGGGTAATCACAGATGACGGCGACGGAAACGACGCTCGTGAGCAGGCTATCTTCGATGCACTTATCGAGACAATGCTTGACGGTGATAAGGTTCAGACACTTTGGACATATGGTGCTGAGGATGTTCACTGGTCAACACACGCTGAGTCATTCACAACTAACCCTGATGATCCTGAGAAGAAGAAGGATTACGAGTATGCAGAGGGTGAGTTCCACCTTAAGCAGTCTCCTAACGATCCTAACGCTGTATGGAAGAAGAACCACCTCGATCCAGTACTTGTAATTGCACCTCTTACAAACGGCTTCGTTGATAGCGATCCACTTGTAACAGAAGGCAACAAGTTCTTCACAGAGAACTGTGTAGACGCACCTCAGTCTCCTTCATCAGAGACACTTACAGAGGTTGAGGCTGATCTTGCAACAGACAAGACTACATACCTTAACAACGTAGTAGCTGGCAAGATGACAGCAGAGGATGCTATCGCTGACTACCAGTCAAAGTGGGGCGATACAATCAACACAATTCTTGAAGAGCTCAACAGCGCTGAGTAATTTCTGTTTTTTGTTCTTTCTTAAAAATTTCTTATAAACTATGTGGGCACCGCAGCAGCGGTGCCCATGTAGAACTAAAAATCTTTTTTCGCTTTACGATCAACAAACAATCAACAAACAAAAATCCAAGTTCAAAAATGAATGGGGCAAGAGAATGAGTAAAACACAAAAGGTTACGTCCACAGGGCAAACTCTCAATAAGAAACCACTTGGAATGAGAATCTGGAACCACAGAGGCTTCTATTTGATGTTTCTTCCTGTACTGATTTATGTGCTGATAGTTTACTATTGGCCTATGCTGGGTGTTAGATATGCTTTCTATGACTACACCTTAAAGAAAATTGAATTCGTTGGCCTTAAGCACTTTACCAAGATGTTTTCGGATGCAGACTTCTGGAAGGCCTTTATCAATACATTGGAGTTGTCTATTATAAAGCTCCTTATAACTACAGGTACTGCCGTAATTGTTTCTGTATTCATCAATGAGATGGCCAATCTGTTTGCTAAAAAGATATTGCAAACAGTTATCTACCTTCCTCACTTTATGTCATGGACAGTTACAGCAGCTATCTTCACACTGTTCCTTTCCACATCTTCAACAGGTTTTGTTAATGAGACTTTGAAGAACTGGGGATGGATAAAAGAGAGCATCGACTTCATGCACGAGACAGCTCTTTGGAGACCTGTTTACTACCTTGTAAATATTTGGAAGGAAACCGGTTGGGGAACTGTCATCTTCCTGGCAACTCTTTCAGGTATCAATCCTGAGCTTTACGAGGCAGCTGATATTGACGGTGCTACAAGACTTCAGAAGATCTGGTATGTAACAGTTCCTGAACTTTTAAATACCATCATCATCGTACTGATCCTTAACCTTGCTAAGGTTCTTAACCTGTTTGAGTCAGTATTCGTTATGTACAATAACCGTGTATTTGAGGTATCTGACGTTATCTCTACATACATCTACCGTAAGACCTTTATGACAGCTATTCCAAACTATGGTTATTCAACTGCGGTTGGTCTTTTCAAATCAATTGTAGGATGCGCACTTGTTCTTATCTGCAACAGAGCTAGTAAGAAAGTACGCGGACATGGAATCATTTAAGGAGGCTGACGATGGCAAAAAGAGTAGAATTTGCAGCTGGTCGCAAGAAAAAGACCGATGCATTTGACATAGTAAACTACATAGTATTTATTTTGATTGGACTTATAGTACTTGTTCCTATCTGGAAGGTAGTAGTTGATTCCTTTAACGCAGTTGGTGTTTACAAATTCCAGCTGTTCCCAAATGAGCCTACTTTAGACGGATATCGTACTATTATCCATACATCCAAGCTTTATCAGCCATTTGTAAACTCAGTTGTTACAACTATCCTTGGAACACTCCTTGGACTTGTAATGAGTACTTTGGGAGGCTATGTACTTTCTCAGTATGATATGCCAGGAAGAAATGCCCTTGCGTATTTCCTTCTTTTCACAATGATCTTCTCAGGTGGTATGATCCCTGAGTACCTGGTTATGAAACAGCTTGGTCTTGTTAACAAGATGTGGATCCTGGTTGTAAAACACGGTATGAATGTTTATAACCTGGTTCTTATGAGAAACTTCTTTGAAGGTATTCCGGGATCACTGTTTGAAGCAGCAAAGATTGATGGATGTTCTCCAATGGGAATCTTCTTCAGGATCGTGCTTCCTCTTTCAAAGGCAGCTCTTGCATCAATCGGACTTATGTTTGCTGTAACAGTATGGAACGACTATTCAACAGTTCAGATTTATATTACAAACCGTGATCAGGTTAACTTCCAGTATATCCTGAGAGTTATGGTCATGGATGGTGACACGCCAACGACGGCATATAAGGTATCTCAGAGTACTCTCTATTACTCAGCTATCGTTTGTGCAATTCTTCCTTTCATGCTTCTGTATCCTTTCCTTCAGAAGTACTTTGTAAAGGGTGTTAACGTTGGTGCTGTAAAAGAGTAATTGCCAATTTAAATGATAAGCCGCTTAGGTACCTAAGCGGCTATTATTTTGAAAAGATGTAATTTAGGAGCTTGTTATGAGACATATTTTCTGGGCAGGAGATTCAACAGTTGCCTGCAATAAGTTTAATACATATCCCCAGACCGGGATTGCTCAGGCTTTTGACAGATATACAAAAGAAGACGTGGTTATAGTCAACCATGCAGTCAACGGCAGGAGCACCAAGAGCTTTATTGATGAGAGCAGGCTGGCTGCTATTTACAATGACATAACTGAAGGTGATTACCTTTTTATCCAGTTTGGCCACAATGATGAAAAGATAAAAGACCCCACAAGATACACTGACCCCCATGGTGAGTTTATTGTAAATCTTGGGAAATTTGTAAATGTAGCGAGAAATAAGAAAGCATATCCAGTGTTTATTACATCTGTTGAGAGAAGGCTCTTTGATGAAGAGGGAAAGCTTAAACCTTCAGAGCATACAGAGTACGTAAAGGGTATGAAGGAAGCCGGAGAAAAGTTTAATGTTCCGGTGGTAGATCTTTTTACTAAGAGCCGAGGCTTTCTTGAAAAATGTGGAGATGAAGAATCCAGAAAGTACTACATGAATCTTAAAGAAGGTGAAGCTAAGTGGGCTCTTGAAGGACTTACTGACAATTCGCACCTTAAGTATGAGGGAGCAATGCTGTATGCGGGAATGATAGCAAAGGGACTTGTGGATCTTGGAGACCACTATGAGAGCCTTATTGCGGATAAGGTTATTCTTGATGGTTCCATGAACATAGAAACAAATGGTTAAGGTGGTAGGAAT
Source organism: uncultured Butyrivibrio sp. (assembly GCA_947167765.1). Classification (GTDB taxonomy): domain Bacteria; phylum Bacillota; class Clostridia; order Lachnospirales; family Lachnospiraceae; genus Butyrivibrio. The sequence goes on from CAMVJI010000018.1 coordinate 11,429, forward strand.
ATGAGATTATCAGATCTTGGAAATGGCAGATTTAGAAATCCTGTGCTTTTTGCAGATTACAGCGACCCTGACGTAATAAGAGTCGGTAATACTTTTTACATGACTGCCAGCAGCTTCAACTACACACCAGGTCTTCCAATACTTACTTCAAAGGACCTGGTAAACTGGGAGCTTGTTAATTATGCACTGGATAACATCAAAGAGGAAAGATATGATATCCCAAGGCATTCGGAAGGAGTCTGGGCTCCGGCGATAAGATTTCATGACGATATGTTTTATATTTACTATGGAATGCCTGACGAAGGCTACTACGTAGTAAGAACTAAAGATCCCCTTGGTAAGTGGGATGAGCCGGTTTGTGTTCTTGAAGGAAAGGGACTGATAGATCCCTGTCCCTTCTGGGATGATGGAAAAGCCTATATTGTACATGGTTATGCTAAGAGCAGGATCGGGTTTAAGAGCATTCTTGGAATCTTTGAAATGAGTCCTGATGGACTTAAAGCTATTTCAGAAGATCATTTCATTTTTGATGGTAATGACCCAAAACATCCTGCAGTTACAATTGAAGGCCCCAAGATCTATAAAAGAGATGGATATTATTATATCTGGGCTCCAGCGGGAGGTGTAAGACCTGGATACCAGGTTGTGCTTAGAAGCTGTGATATTCATGGCCCTTACGAGATAAGGACAGTATTAGACCAGGGCGGCAGCGTTATAAATGGACCTCATCAGGGAGGCCTTGTGGATACTGAGGATGGGAAGGAGTATTTCCTGCATTTTCAGGACAGAGGTCTCTACGGCAGGATATGCCACCTTCAGCCGGTTTCCTGGAAGGATGAATGGCCGGTAGTTGGAGACGATAAAACTGGAACCGGCTGCGGCGAACCGGTTTATGAGATGGATATTCCTGTGAAAAGAGATGCTGGCTATGAGAGGACATATCTATCTTCATCAGATGACTTTGAAGGCGGAAAATATGGACTTATGTGGCAGTGGCTTGGAAACCACAACAGCTCTTTTTATGGGAAGACTGATAAAGAAAATGGACTTCGCCTATATGCTCTTAATCTTTCAAAGGAGAAAGAGCCAGTCATCTGGAAAAGCGCCAATGTTCTTACTCAGAAGATAATATATCCGCTTTTTGACTGTGACATAAGCTTTAGTATCTCAGGACTTAAGGATGGAGACAGGGCAGGGGTATGCATGACAGGAGGGCAGTATATCACAGCCTATGTCGAAAGAACAAATGGCGATCTTGAGCTTAAGATTGCAAAGTCCTTTGGCGGCGACAGTGATAAAAAAGAAGAAGTCCTTAGCTCTTTTGCACTTAAAGATGTTCTTCAGGATCCTGAAGATATAAGTATCAGGATGAGATTTGGATATGATGAAGAAGTAAGCGGAGTGGACCTTTACTATCAGGATGTAAATGTTCCATACGGCGGAAAGAATCCTCATCTATCCATGGAGCTGGTCCTGCCTGATGGCAGCTTAAAGGACCTTTCTGTGAACTTTGAACCATTAGATCACACCTGGGTAGGAGCCAAGATCGGTATATTTGCGCTTTCTAAAAATGTAGCTAAGGATCCTGGCTTTGCTGATTTTCACTATGTGACTGTAAATGAATTGTAAAGAGCTTTCGGGGGAAATATGGAACAATTCCAAAAGAAAAGACTTGCTTCATATATTGATGAAAAGGACCTTGGAAAAGTAAGGCAGATCCTTATAGATGACCCTAACCTGATTGATGCGGACCTGTTTTTTGCAGCGGCAAAAACAGGAGACTTGCCACTTGTAAGGTATCTTGTTGAGTACTCAAGGATAAGCCTTAATGAATATGACAGTGACCACAGACATGTGCTTTTTTATGCTGCTATGTCAGGAAATCTGGAACTATTTAAATATCTTGTTGAAAAGTGCGGTATGGACCCTCTTGAGGGGGATAAAGATCTTATTACCTGCTGGGATATTGTCCATGACAGTTTTCTTAAGATCGATAAGTATCTGGAAGAGAGATTTAAAGCAGGATATGAGCAATTTTACAAAAATCCCATAAGAACAGGCTTTTTTCCGGATCCTTCAATCTGCAGAGTTGGAAGTGACTACTACATGGTAAATTCTTCCTTTATCTTTTTTCCATGTATTCCAATTTCTCACTCAAGGGACCTTGTTCACTGGGAAATAATCGGTCATGCCATCACTGATCCAAAGAGGGCTTATCTGGATAAGCTGGAAGGTGGACGAGGCTACTGGGCTCCTGATATTTCTTACCATGATGGAAGATTTTATATTACAGCAACCTACAGGCTAAACGATGTTCCACCGGTGTATAGGCGCCAGATCGTGGTATCTTCAGACAAGCCACAGGGCCCTTACACAGAGCCTGTATTCATAGACGAAGATGGCATCGATCCCAGTATTTTTAATGACGATGACGGGAAAAGATACATGCTCCTAAACAGAGGAGCCAGGATATTTGAGCTTGATAAGACTGCAACCAAAAAGATATCTGACGCGACACTTTTGTTTTATGGGGACCATAAGAGAGCTCCTGAGGGTCCCCATCTTTATAAAAAGGATGGCTATTACTACCTTTTGGAGGCAGAGGGCGGAACAGGCCCAGGCCACAGGGTGACTGTGTCAAGGTCAAAAGAGCTTTTTGGCGAATATACTCCCTGTCCCTATAACCCCATAATGAGGCAAAAGGACGATAAAGCAGCCCTTCAAAGATGTGGCCACGGTGATCTTGTGGATACACCTGATGGCAGATGGTACATGGTATATCTTTGCGGCAGGATGATAGGAGATGGATACAGCGTTTTAGGAAGAGAAACAGCACTTGATCCTGTCACCTGGACACCTGATGGCTGGCCTTTAGTTAATGATCTTAAGGGTCCGTCTGCTATGCAGAAAAAGCCATTTCCAGAAATTGAAGCTGCTGAAAATAAGGACACGTCCGAGATTTCACCTTGCGGACTATTTTTGGATCACATGACACCAAGACCTTTTGAAGATGGTGCGGTAAAATGCAGTGTGACTTATGAAAATGGAACAGCTATAAGAAGCTATGCTATAAGGGGTAGCAGACATGCACTTTCAAAAGTGGAAAGCAGAAATATTGTGCTAAGAAGGCAGACCTCTTTTAAATTCAGATATAGCGTTATCTTAGATATTCCGCAAATGCATGAAGGGCAGAGCGCAGGAATAACAGGTTACTACGATGAGAATACTTTTTTCGAGTTTGGAATAATGAAAAAAGAAGGCGGCATTTATGTTTACTCAAATGAGCATATTGGCGATCAGGATAAGACTATGATCAGTGATGCTGCAATACCTGAAGTTACAGAAGCTGTCTGCTTTAACATGGACACGGATTACTTTACAAGGGTGCTGTCATATAGTACTTTGAGTAGTGGAAAAAACAGTCCTGCAAAGATACATGTAACACTTGAGAATGTAAATTATCTTTGTGATGAGGGACTTAAAAAGGGCAAGAGATTTACAGGTGCGCTTGTTGGCATGTATGCAGTTCGCCTGGCAGAAGAGCTTACTGCGTTCTTTCATCATGAAATGTACGAGGATTTAATATAACCATGGAAAATACTAATCTTGATACATCGGTATATTTTCAAAGCTATGAAAAACACAAAGGAAAGCCCTTGATGATACTTATTGGGCTATATAAAGGAATGTACTCAAATTTCTTCTGGTCCACATTCTTTTATATAATAAAGCACAGCCCTGTATGGGTGCTTCCAATAGTTACTGCAAACATCATAAACAGTGTCACAAATGCTGATCCTAATGTTTACAGGATAATTGCCCTGGATGCTGTTTTGATGGTAATTCTTTTGATACTAAACGTTCCAATGAATCAGCTTCATATTCATTTTAGGAGCAGAGCGGTAAGGAAAGTTGAAGCAGGGCTTAGAAGTGCACTTGTTCATAAGATCCAGGTTTTATCCATACCACATCAAAAGGAGATGCTCTCAGGAAGACTTCAGTCCAAGATCATAAGGGATGTGGAGTCTGTGGAGACACTTTCAGACCAGCTTTTTGTATCACTTATCAATATATTCATAAACGTGATCGTTGCTCTTTCTGTAACTATTTCTAAGAGTATTATCGTATTTTTGTTTTTCCTGTTTACAGTTCCTATTGCTGCGGTACTGGTTGTTGGCTTTAAAAAGCCAATAAAGAAGCACAATCAGAAGTTCAGAAAAGAGATGGAAGAAACCAGCGCCAAGGTTATGGAGATGGTGCAGCTGGTTCCTGTAACAAGGGCCCACGGTCTTGAAAATGAAGAGATAAGCAGGATGGATACCCAGGTGGATCTAATTGCCCAGGCTGGCTATTCCCTGGATATCATACAGGGGCAGTTCGGAGCTGTAAGCTGGGCTATTTTCCAGATAGCTCAGGTTCTTTGCCTTACCTTTACCGCTGTTTTGTCTGTAAAAGGAAAGGTTCAGGTTGGAGATGTGGTCCTGTACCAGAGCTACTTCACTACCATAGTAGGTCAGATATCTTCTCTTTTGACACTTCTTCCAATAATTTCAAAGGGCCTTGAGTCAGTTACAAGTATTGGCGAGATTTTAGAGTCTCCCTATGTTGAAGACACAGAAGGTAAAAGCGATATTGGCCCATTAAAGGGAGAGTTTGATTTTGAAAACATTGGCTATGCTTATCCTGACAGCCAGGATGAGATAGTTTCAGGGCTTACATTCCACGTAAATCCTGGAGAAACTGTTGCCTTTGTTGGCGAGTCCGGGGCAGGAAAGAGTACCATCATGAACCTTCTTGTGGGCTTTGGAATGCCATCTAGTGGTAAACTTCTTATTGATGGCAGGGACATAAAGGATATAAGCCTTCAGAGCTACAGAAAACAGCTTGCAGTTGTTCCTCAGAACACCATTCTTTTTTCAGGGACAATAAGAGATAATATCCTTTATGGAGCCAGTGATATATCTGAGGAAAAGCTTTCCCAGGTCATTGAAGAAGCCGGGCTTAAAAGCGTTATAGATAAGCTTCCTGCTGGTCTTAATACTGTGGTAGGAGAGCACGGCGATAAGCTATCCGGAGGACAAAAACAAAGGATTTCTATAGCAAGAGCCCTTATAAGAAACCCCAAGGTCATCCTGCTTGATGAGGCTACATCAGCTCTTGATGCTATCTCAGAAAAAGAAGTCAGCTACGCCCTTGACCATATTTCAAGCAAGTGTACAACCTTCATTGTGGCCCACAGGCTGGCAACCATAGAAAAGGCTGACAAGATAATCGTTATTGATAATGGCACTATTGCTGAGGTTGGAAGCTTTAAAGAGCTCATGGATAAAAAGGGAATATTCTACAGAATGGAGATGACAAAATGATGCAATTAGGAATAAGATTTCACGACACAAAAGAGATTCCATTTGAAGACAGACTTAAAAGTATCAAAGATCAGGGCTTTGACTGCGTTCATATAGCTCTTTCAAAGGTACCTGGCTTTACTGCCGATACAGACGCACTTAATCCTGGTTATGCTATGTATTTGAGAAATGCTTTCAGGAAGGCTGACCTGGATGTGGCAGTTCTTGGCTGCTATCTTAATCTTGCAAATCCCAATCAGGAAGCCCTTAAAAAGACTCAGGAGAAGTATTTTGCTCACCTGCGATTTGCCAGCATCCTTGGATGTGGCATGGTGGGAACAGAGACTGGTGCTCCAAATGAAGCATATTCCTATGACAAGGAGGCCTGCCATTCAAAAGAGGCTCTGGAAACCTTTATTACAGGCTTAAAGCCTGTTGTAAAGTGTGCTGAAAATATGGGCGTGATCATTGCCATCGAGCCAGTTTACAGACACATAGTCTATGATGCAAAAAGGGCAAGAGAGGTACTTGACAGGATTGAGTCACCTAATCTTCAGATAATATTTGATCCGGTAAACCTTCTTTGGACCGACAACTATGAAAACAGATATGAAGTTATTGATGAGGCCATAGACCTTCTTGGGAAGGATATCGCCATGATACACCTGAAGGATTCAATCCTTATGGAGGATAGCGTAAAGAGCGTCGGCTGCGGATTTGGTGAGATGAAGTATGACAGTATCATAAAATTCGCACTGGAGAAAAAGCCTTTTATCCACGCAACTTTAGAAGATACCAAGCCTGAAACAGCAGCGCAGTCCCTTAAGTGTATAAAAGATGTGATAGCTTCCTTATCATAAAAACAGGCCCCTGACTTAAATGTCAGGGGCTTTTATCATTTCTGCAGATGCTCAAGCTGTTTTGTCAGTACATCTGGAACTTCGATCTCATCCTTCTTGAGCTTATGTATAGCGTTGCTTATAGGCTTGGCAACATTGTTTATGTGGGCTACGTAGTGGTTTATGAGCTCGGTGTACTGAGGGTTATCGCCTAGTTTTTCCCTTACTTCCTTTGAGAAAGGACAGAAGGTAAACAGAATTTCTCTTGCAACTTTATTGAGCCTTGGTGAACTGTTTGACTCAAATTTTATATAGGCAAGATAATCGCCAATAAAGACATTTTTGTAGTTGTTTGAGAACTTTTTTAGGTCTGTTCTAAGCTTTTCTTTGTTCTCAGAAGACAGAGCAGAGTTCTTTTTATAGAACTGAAGATAATCGCAGTACATGGAGGTCAGGGACGGATCTGTGACATCGTTCCAGTGAACGCCCTGAACTGTCTTGCACATTTCCCATCTGAATTCTCCAAAGAGCTTTATCATGGACTCTTCGGTGTTTTCTGTATTGAAGATAGAAACGATCATTCTTGCTTTGGTTCTTCTGTTCTTGCCATTTATTTCCTGCCAAAGACTTGCTCTGCTTCCTACATTTGGCATCAGGATCATGTAAGGAGTTATATCATCGTCATAGTAGAGCTGTGTGATCCCGATCTCAGGATCTGAAAATACAGCCTGCCTGCAAAATACGCTGTAATCAATGGATCTTATCTTTTCAAAGTAGCTATTTACCTTGCTTGATGTAAGGTATGCCATATCGAGAGGGCGAAGCACGTTCTGGGAGTCAAACACAGGAACAAAGGATGAGATCCTTCCGAAGGTCATTCTGTTACCAAGTGAAAAGAGATTATGGATCTCGAATTCCAGACGCTTCATGGAATTGTTCATCATAGCTTCCATCTGTGCTTCATTTATTGACCCGCTGGTTTTTTGCTCCCTTAGGTATGTGGGCCAGTCCTGATCAAATTCGTTCTTGGATGGATCAGCTTCCAGCATATAGATCTTTTTGAGCCACTCGTATAAGAGCAGTACATTTCCGTCAGGATCGGGAGTGTAGGACTTTGCCATGTTGCACAGGATGGTAGTATTTTTTTCTCCGGCCAGTTCTTCATCAACAAAACCAAACATGAAGAACATCTTAAGCTCTATAGGAAGGTTTTCATCTGTAAGACTCTTTAAAAAGCATGGAGTGAAGATCTCATAAAATGAAGTGGTAATATTCCTTCTAAGTGCTCTGGCTTCATCGGATGAGTCATATCTGTTTTCGTTAGCTTTAAATTCTGATATCTGTTCTTCGAATTTCGCAGCTGTTTCCGGTGGAACAGCAGAGTAGTTCAAAATAGTTGTAAGGGCATTGACGATGGTAGTAGCGGGCTCTCCGCCAGACTCTGATCTTTCAAGGTCATCCAGCTTTGCCCTTATCATCTTCATGGTCTGCCTGAAGGCTGTGGTCTTTTTGCTTAAGGCTTTTTTATAGGCATTTATTTCCTGAACATCCTCTGAAAGTCCATTGTAAATGGTGAAAGAAGTCATGACCATTCCGACAGCTATGTCCATGCTTAAGGGATAGAAGACCTTTTTTAGTGATGCTTCATTGTCCTTTAAACTGCGGCAATAATTTACTGCCCACTCAGGAATCCTTCTGGGCTTTTCAGGAGCAATTATTTCCTCCATTTCAGGGAATGGCTTTTCTGGTTCACCAACCTTAATGCAAAGACTTGGGTAATCAGCATAGTCTGCCATAAGCTGCTCATATTCACCAAGGGCAATGTCGTATTCCTGGTCAAAAACATCGCAAACAGAAGCAGTACTGCTTATGGCTGTGCTTGCCAGTATAGGAGCTATTTTTGGATTGCTTCGGATAATGTTAGGAATATCGTCTAAAGATTCAAAGGGATATGAATAGACAGCAGATTCTTCTAGTGCTTCATAGGTATAGATATAGGGCTTTCCCGGTTTTTCAACAGCGCCGGCAAAACCACCTACTGTAAGCTTTATATCGGTATTTATGCTGGATACTTTTATTGATCCTTTTATGATGACTTCAATGGAATCAACTTCATCTGTGCCCGCTTTATGAAGTATCTGACCTTTTTCAAGTTTAAGAATGCCCATAAGACCTCCGTGACGATATAATCATCTAATATATATGTTATTACGTTCAGGGGCATACTTCAAGCATTATAATCACAAGACAAGCTGCTTTAGACTGTATTCTGAAGTAATTCCATTGCAGGAGAGAGAATTATATATCTGACTTGCAATCAGTGTTTCATCAAGCAATCTCTTTTGAAGAGGAGACAGCATCTTGTCAGCATCTTTAAGTCTGTTAAGAACAGGAATTGAACCGTTTTCTGCTATGACCTTTAACAGGTCGGAGGAAGAAGATCTAAGAGCAAGAATTCTGGCGTAGGCAGTGAAGTCGTCTTCCTTGTACTGCCTCATGTTTTCTTCTGTGATATTTAATAGAATGTGCATAAGGCACCTGCTGATCCTGGTATGTACAAGATTTTTGGTTTTTAAGAGGTTGCAGAAAGTGCTGAAACCATCAATGTGATCGAGATTTGAAATGATCCTGTTGGAAATATCTCTGGTTACGTCGAGGTACTTGGTGTAACCTTCAGTTTTTTCAAGGACTAGCTTGTACCCTAAAAGAGCAGAGTAGTCGTTACTTTGCATAAATCTGCCTTCATAACCGGAAATTGATTCTATTGAAGTTCTTGGCATTACACCATCAAGGATAAATGGGGCGTTGAGCTTTACTCTGTCGCTAAGGCCTGAAAGAAGCCTTGCTCTTATGCCGGCAGCTGAAGGAATGCTGCCAAGCTCTTCACTGTGGAAAGGCCTGCCAACACGCTGAACTGCATATGGGGTTATGAAGCGGTTTTTCTTGTTAAGTGCCCTTAGATATTCAATTCCAAGTATGGTATTAGGAGAAGATAAAAGCTCTTCATATTCTGCCTGATCATAGCCTTTTGAAGTGTTTTTTAGCTGCTCATTAAGGGCCTTGGCTCTTGCAGCAGGAAAAGAAAGCCCATCCTTTAAACCGGTGCTAAGAACATCCTTATAAACAGGGGGCTCATTTGAAATGATATCTGATATTTCATAAAGCTTATTTACATCCGGGAATTCACTGCCAAAGCAAAGATAGTCAATACATCCAAGGCCTGAAAGAATAGAAACTGCGCCTTTTGCAAAATACTCAGCACTTCCAAGACTGTAATAGATTGGAAGCTCAATGACAAGGTCAGCTCCCAGATTTACAGCACACTTTGCTCTTGTAAATTTATCGATGATAGCAGGAGCTCCTCGCTGAACGTAATCACCACTCATGACCACAACGACTCTGTCTGCATTGAGATCTTTTTTGCATTTGTCGATGAGGTATTTATGGCCGTTATGGAAAGGATTGAACTCAGCAATTATACCGATTGTTTTCATTTTTCAGCACCTTTTGTACAATTTTTTCCTTGTTATTAAATTATAATATAAAGTATCATAGTGGTGGAAGTTTTTTGAAATACTCAAATTGGAAAAGAGGAATGTTTAAAATGAAAGTTTTAGTTATCAACTGTGGAAGTTCTTCACTTAAGTTTCAGCTTATCGATTCAGACACTGAGGCAGTTATCTGCAAGGGCCTTTGCGAAAGGATCGGAATTGATGGAAGCCAGATCGTCTACACTCCAAGTGGAAAAGATAAGATCACAAAGGTAACTCCAATGCCTGATCATAACAGAGCTATTGAGCTTGTTATTGAGGCTCTTACCAACAAGGAAGACGGCGTTGTATCCCTTGACGAGATCGGAGCTGTAGGTCATCGTATCGTACACGGCGGAGAGAAATTCACCAAGTCTGTTGTTATAACAGATGAAGTTATAAAGGCTATTGAAGAAGTTTCTGACCTTGCTCCACTTCACAACCCAGCTAACCTTATTGGTATCAGAGCTTGTCAGAAGGCTATGCCAGGTGTTCCTATGGTGGCTGTATTTGACACAGCATTCCATCAGACAATGCCACAGGAGGCTTATCTTTACGGACTTCCTTATTCATACTATGAGAAGTACGGCATCAGAAGATACGGCTTCCATGGAACAAGCCATTCTTATGTAAGTAAGAGAGCTGCGCAGATCCTTGGAAAAGACGCTAAGGACCTTAATGTTATCGTATGCCACCTTGGAAACGGTGCTTCTGTATCTGCAGTTAAGGGCGGTGAGTGCGTTGATACATCAATGGGTCTTACTCCACTTGAAGGACTTATCATGGGAACAAGAACTGGTGATATCGATCCTTCAGTTGTAGAGTTCATTATGAAAAAAGAGAATTCTACAGTAGCTGATGTAACAAATCTTCTTAACAAGAAGTCTGGAGTATTTGGCCTTTCTGATGAGCTCTCATCAGACTTTAGAGACCTTGAGGATGCTTATGTAAAGGGACATGCAGGAGCTAAGAGAGCAGTAGATGCTTTTGCTTACAGAGTTCTTAAATACATTGGTGCATATGTGGCTGCTATGGGAAGTGTTGATGCTATCTGCTTTACAGCTGGTGTTGGTGAGAACAGCGGATTTGTAAGAAAGCTCATCTGCGAAAGATTGTCATTTATCGGAGCTACTTTGAACGAAGAGGCCAACAAGGTTCGCGGAAAAGAGCAGATCATCTCTGGAGATGACAGCAAGGTTACACTTATGGTAGTTCCTACCAATGAAGAGCTTGCTATTGCAAGAGATACATACGCTCTTTGCAAATAATTCTTTTGAATTGTTAAATGAGTAATAAAAAAGCACATTTTATTTGCTATAAACAAATGAAATGTGCTTTTTTGATGCCATTAACATGGCCAAATGGACTTATTTTTATTATGCGCCAAGGATCTCGTGTACACATGCCTTGATAGCATCATCTTTGCAGTTGGCATCGAAGTACTCAAGGAAGTGCGCACCCTTAAAGGCACCCTTTACAAGGTCCTGATCAAGACTCTTTAAGATAGTTGGAACATCCTGTACAAGGGTCTTTTTTCTTACTTCATCAAGGATCTTTTTGTTGCGCTGTTCAGGAACGGCTCTTTCTCTTGGATAACCCTGTCCGCTCTCTTCTGAGAAGAGCTTTTCAAAGCTATACTCGAGATTGAGTTCTGCGCCCCAGCCTGACTTAAGAGCAAAGTTCATGGCAATTGCATTGCCATCGTTAACCTGAGCAAATGTGTAAGCGTCAAGGGGATCAGTTACATGTCCGCAGATAACGCCAGGGAAGCTGTTGCATGCAAGCATTGCGCCTTCACCAGTACCGCAGCCTGTAACTACGTAGTCAGCAGCACCAGAATTTAAAAGAACGCAGGCAAGGATGCCGTTCTGAACGTATGTAAGCTGTGCCTCATCGTCAGCAGAGTACATACCGTAGTTAAATACTTCAAAGCCGTGCTGGTCAGCAACCTTCTTAAGGGCTTTATAGATCATTTCGTTCTTGGCAGCCTGGCTGTTTTCGTTGATAAGAGCAATTTTCATTAACCTATACCTCCATTTTGTATAATAAAGTACTTATTTCTGTAATAATTCTATATTTCTGAAGTTCCATTGTCTATGAAATAAGGGCGATTGTACGCTTTTTTCAAGGTTTTATTCAATCATGAAACATGTTAATTAAATCTTAATTTTTGGCTTTAATGACAGGTGATTTCGTGGTATACTATCACAGGTTTATTTTTTTGTTTTTAAAGGGATAAGAGAATTGGATACAGCAAGAACTACTGGCTATAGAAGCTCTGACAGGAGCTATAGCAGAAATGTAAAATTAAAAAAGAGAAAGAAGAGAAGCAGAGTAAATATAAGGAAGATCGGTATTATCGCAGCAACTACGCTTTTGGCTGCTACAGCAGGATATGTGATCTACAGCCATCTTCCAGTAGTTAAGGTCAATAAGGCCATCGCAGCTGGAGATAAGTATTCTCAGGACGCAGACTACGAGGCTGCCATTGATTCATACGCAGAGGCAATAGAGATAGACAGCCATTCTGTCACAGCTTATAGCAATATGGCTGGGGCATATCTTAGCATCGATGACTATGAATCAGCCAAGCAGACTTTATACAATGGCTTCATTGAAACTGAGAACGAGGGCCTTTTGGACAACTACCATGCTGTTATCATGAATGAAGCAGTCAAGGTGATCAATGACCAGCAGGCTGATATGAGTACTGTGCTTGCTATTGAGAAGGTCCTTTCTGAAGATAACAATAACAGCGATGCGATTGGACTTCTTGATTCAGCCTATTCAAGAGTCTTTGACGATGCATACAGCTATGATATGAATGCACTTTTCAGGCCTGACAGTGTCACCAGCACTGAGGGTAGTGCTAAGTTCACATATGCTGAATATGAGGCTTTTGTAAAAGAGCTTTTGTCAATTTACAGTGCTTCTCCAAGTGATGAACTTAAGGAAGTGATCCTTAAATATGCTACACCTTCAGACATTTCTTTTACCATCTCTGTTTCAGATGCTGCAAGCTACAATGAGCTTTTGGCAACTATAGAGAGCACAGTTTCAGGAAGTGATTCCATTACTTCCATGAGAGAGTGCCTCACTAATGCTTCTGATGTCCTTGGAATCTTTAGTGGTATCTTTGAGCAGCTTGATGTTGGAAATGTTGATGAGCTTAGAAGCTTCGTTGTTTCAGATGAGTACCTCACCTTAAGGGATATATTCCTCAAAGATGAGCCAACACCTCAGGAGAACACAACTTACGTACCTATCAGCAGGGAGGCCATTATCCTCAACAACAATGAGGGACAGTGGTCCTACAGATTCCTTAATTTTGAAGAGAATCCTTCTACAGATGGAGTTATAACCCTTTGGGCTAATTTCTTTGAAGATGACGGTGTTCAGAGGAATGCTATTTCCTATGAACCTAAGTCTATAGAAGATAACTATTATCCACACACCAAGTATTCTGTAACTTACCTGTACAGCTATATTACATCTGGTAAGGCTACTAAGGTTCCCAAGATGAACTACAGGCTTGATACCACAGTTACTACTCAGGATGGGGATCAGATCGAAACTATCGTAGGTGACTGGGGTGGAGAGAATGAGTGGACAATGGATATTGAAACCATCGAGTCTAGGATAAAGGCATAAACCGGGGCTTTTATGGAACCAAAATGCGTTATTATATCTGCAGGTAGTTTTCCTAATATTGAAATAGACCTAAGAGAAGGGGATCTGTGTATCGCCTGTGACGCTGGCTTTAAATATGCTCAGCAGCTTGGGATACTTCCAGATCTTATTGTCGGAGATTTTGATTCAGCAAAAGCAGCAGGCCTTGACGTCACAAGGGGAATAGAAGAAATCGCCCTAAGTGATCCTGACAGGATTGTTAAGCTGGATGTAAAAAAAGATGACACTGATACGCTTCGTGCTGTTAAGATCGGACTGTCAAAGGGCTATAAGAAATTCTATCTTTATGGCGCTTTGGGAGGCAGTCGCCTTGATCATTCCCTGGCCAACATACAGACTCTTTTGTTCATCAAAAGAAATGGCGGCACAGGATATATAATGACAGCGGATACTATGCTGATGGTTGCTGAAAATGAGACCATCCGTTTCCATAGAGGAAATACAGGCATGATCTCAGTCTTTTCACTGTCTGAGGTATCAAAAGGCGTGACCCTTAAAGGTCTTATGTACAACCTTGAAAAGGCTAATCTGACCAATGATTTTCCGCTTGGCGTTAGTAATGAATTTATCATCGACGAGGAGGCAGAGATCACCGTAGAGGATGGAACGCTTTTGATAACGGTGTTCTGGGGACAATGATCAGTTTTCTTGCGAGATTTTTTATAAAAGATCATAAACAGGTGGATTCACCTATTGTAAGGCAAAGCTATGGAATGCTCAGTGGAGCGTTTGGCATTGCCTTTAATATTATTCTGGTTATTTTTAAGATGATCGCAGGAGTACTTAGTGGCTCCATTGCAGTATTTTCAGATGCCTTGAACAATCTGTCTGATGTTACATCTTCTGTTGTTACCCTTATTTTCTTTAAGCTTTCTGGAAGAGATGCTGATGAGGAACATCCCTTTGGCCACGGAAGGCTTGAATACGTAGCCGGGCTTATAGTTTCACTTCTTATCATTATTATGGCAGTGGAACTTCTAAACGGTTCTATTATGAAGATCATTCACCCTGAGGACGTGGAGCTTTCTTTTGTCATCGTTCTTATTCTTGTGGTTTCCATTTTTATCAAGTTTATAATGTTTGCTTCATATATGCAGACAGCGAAACTGATAGACAGTGCCACGATCAGGTCTGCAGCCATGGATTCTTTGTCTGACGTACTTTCAACCAGCATCGTTTTGGTTTCTCTTATCATATTTGAAGTTACAAAGATAAACGTAGATGGTTACGCAGGTATAGTGGTGGCGCTTTTTATCTTTAAAACAGGCATAGATGCTGCAAAGGATACGATAAATCCACTTTTAGGAGAACCTCCAAGCAGAGAATTTTTAAGGGAAATAGAAAGAACTGTGCTCACTCATGAATGTGTGCTGGGAATACATGACATTGTGGTCCACAATTATGGACCCAGCAGAGTAATGATGTCTCTTCATGTGGAAGTACCTTCAGATGAGAATCTCATTACTATACACGACATCATTGACGAGATAGAAAAAGAGCTTCGGCAAAAATACCACTGCACTGCCGTTATCCATATGGATCCTGTGGATAGCAGCGATTCAGAAGCTATGGCTATAAAGAGCTGGCTTACTCTGAGCATTAAAGAAATCGATCCATCTATTAAGTTCCATGATCTTAGGATTGTAAGAAAAGAAGGGGAGAAGCCTGTTGTGGAGTTTGATCTGGAAGTGCCTTACAGGTACAAGATGGCTGATGATGAGCTTGTTAAGCTTTTAGAGTACAGGCTTGGGGCGATTGGTGATGGATATAGCTATGATATAACGGTAGATAAAAAGGAAAAATAATCTGGGGAGATTAAAAGTATGTTGTGGGTCAATAAGATAAAAAATGATCTTAAGGGTGTGCTCAAGGAACATCCTTTATCTGTTACTGTATTTTTTGTAGCCTGTGTCATAGCAGGAATATATGAGGATTTTTATATCGGAGATATCCTTAAATTTCTCTTTATATTTCTGTTTTTGATAACCCCATGTTTTTTAGCTGTGGAGACAG
This sequence comes from uncultured Butyrivibrio sp., assembly GCA_947167765.1. GTDB lineage: Bacteria > Bacillota > Clostridia > Lachnospirales > Lachnospiraceae > Butyrivibrio. Next base: position 26,846 of record CAMVJI010000018.1, read on the forward strand.
GACATTTCTCATTAAAAGAGCTTAATATCAAGAAGATTATACCGTATCTTATTACGATCATCTTTTCCTGCGTGTTGAGTGCTGCCTATGCTTTTTTAATATCATTTAAATACGATGAAGCAGTACATAAAAAGGGAAGTCTTTATGTTCCATATACATACATCACAAGGCTTGCGATCGTATATTTGGTCATTTCCATTGCCTTTAGCATTTACAGGATGTATAGAGAATGTGGCCTTTCTCTCGAACAGTACAGCGTAAGGGCGTTTCTTGGTGTGGTTAAGGCAGGATTTTTATACGGAGTTTTAGCTGTAGGAAGTCTTCTTCTTATATACGCATTTAATGCACTGTTGTTTAATATCCCAGTAGAAACGCTTATTGAACTTACTATTCTTGGAGCAGTTCTTTTTCCAGGAGTTGTCATTGGTCTTTCAAAGGTATCAGAGAGTCTTGGCAAGTTTTCAAAAGCGCTTATGGGCTATGTATTGCCTGCAATAGTGGCCATTGCATGCCTTATTGTGTACATCTATATTATCAAGATAATCGTTGTAAGGACTATGCCTTCAAATGAGGCATTTTCCATTATGACAGGTATATTTGTTGCGGGGCTTTTTATCTGGACAACAGCCCAGGGCTGCACAGAAGATCCTTTACACAAGTACCTTTTGTTTTTCCCAATTGTCTTTTCACCATTTATAGTTGTTCAGATAATATGTCTATCTATGAGGATAGGGCAGTATGGCATTACAAACAGCAGGTACCTTGGAATACTGCTCGTTGTTTTTGAAATCATATATGTGGCATATTATGGAGTTTGCAGAATTAAGGGAAGGGGAGTAGGCGGATTTTTGTTTGTGATGCTTGCATCGGCTTTTGTTATCTACTATCTGATCCCAGGTATCAATGCGTACTCGGCGATTACACATTCACAGTCAAAGGTAATTGAAAGATATCTTGATGCTTCAGCAAAAGGCGAGGAAACCTCGGATTTCAGGTCAGCCAAGTCTGCTTTGTACTCTATAAAAACTCAGGGAAGCATTGAAGGCATGAGATATGTAGAAAAGCTGA
>CAMVJI010000019.1 GCA_947167765.1 uncultured Butyrivibrio sp.
ATCTGTCCTTTATCCTGTATCTTGCATTTATGGAAGCATGCTTCTTTATGTAACTTGAAGCAACATTCAAAGACTTCTTCTCAATTCTGTCCTGAGTCTTTTTTGCTGTTGCCTTTGCCTCTTTTACAGCAATGCTCTCTGATGCAAAATCAGAGAGAGTCTTTTTCTTTTCTCTTTCCTCATCATCAAAAAGATCATCCTGCGCCTGCCTTTCCTTGGCTTTTGCAATTTTTTCTTCCGCGAGTTTTCTCTCGGCTTTGTCTTCTTCAAGCTGATTCTTTGTCATTCGTAAAAAGCCGCTTCCAGTTCGTTTGACCTTGCCCTTTAGGCTTTTCATCATCAATTCCAAGCACCTCCTTCTCATAGATTTTTTCGTGTATATATCCATACATATTTTGTGCTTTAAATACCCTTATTCCGGGTCTTATGAACTTCACATTTATAATGTCTTTTAAGATGTCTTCCACATATCTGTTATCTTTTTCAAACAGTCCGCAGAATACTATGGGCAACATTATTACCATAAGCACTAGAATGGCATTTGAAGCTCCTATATATGGTTTCGAAAGGTAATAGCCAAGTGCCCCACCACCTATACCTATCGCCATTGAGTATGTTTGGCGCTTGTTTAAGGGGCCGAGAAATTTTGGCTTCACGCGTTTTATATCACGTGGCACTCTCACATATCCCATTTTTCCGATCCTCCGAAGATGCATCAGTGTGCATCTATTATTGCGAATGCTATTTTCTTACTGTTCCAGATGACTATTGTCATTGCGATTCCATAAAGGATAAGTTTTTCCAGTCCATCAAGAATATCCGTTCCTGCAGCTATTACCACGGAATGTCCGACCATGACTGCATACATCCCAAGTGCAACCATGATGAAAAACGATTGCATACCGATTCCCGCAAGGCCTTTTGTATAATTCTCTCCTATGGACTTCCAATCTCTGTTGCCAAATGATGCTGCAGGGATTGAGGCACATGAAACATATATTGCTATCTCAAAGAGCCTAACAATGACAACTACCTGACAAAGAACCGCTGAAATAAGTGTTATCAACCAGTCAATGAACGATATGAGAAGGATTTTTAAAAGCTGTCCTACGTCATATGTCGCTTTCAGCCAATCCTTGATCTCCAGTTCTGTGGGTGCTGATACTGATGGATTTACAATCGTTGAACCTATGACCGTATTAGCCTTTGTTGCTATCCAGCCACCGGTTTCAAAGAATGCATTGGATATCTCCCAACTGTGTTTACACAGCACGACAAGTATTCCTGTCTTGAATATCCATTTGAACAGCACCCATGTCCCCACTTCGTTCCCGTGATTCTTCTCAGTTATCATAGTTATGAGCTCATATGTCATGATGTATGTCAGCATGACTGCCGCAATCGGCATTGCAACATTCTCATTTATGTTTTTCATGAGTGCCATGATTCCTGCATCAGGAGCATCTGCAAGTCTTACACTCGTGTCAGTAACCAGGCTGTTGCTGCTTTCAATAAGTTCATAAAGCATCGACGCAGCCCCACCTGACAATATGTTGCTGATACCATCGTTAATGGCATCTGTTACCCAGCTCATCCATAACCACCTCCTTCCTTCTTGAACTTCTGCCCATGATGGGCAGAAGTTACATCTGCGACCTTAATGTTGATAACGTGTTCATAGCATCCTGGAAGGTGTACTCAAAGATATCGTCACCGGCTATATAGTTGATTCCGTTTTTTATTCCTGTAAACTCTTCAAGGCTCGTATGAAGCTCCTTATCGTAGAAGTAAAGTGCCGCATAATATGTGTTCGTATCATCCGTGTTTGTTTCCTTGGGAATAAGGTACATATAATAAACAGCGCTGTTTGTGTCCGTGTAACCGGAGAGCATGAGAGTAAGATAGTATCTGCTGTTCTCAAAGTATTTGTTGCTACCTTTTATTCCCTTTTCCATAAGCTCTGCTATGGATTCTTCGGGTGTACTTGGCACTCCATAATTTGCCGTAAAGTTTTTATCAACACCAACTGTTCCAGTAATGGTGCTTCCATCATTTGAAAGCTGATAGTAAGCATTTCCGTCCGGATCTGTCTGAAGCTCTGAAACCTTTATAAGGTCTTTGTTGTACTCATAAGGCATACGGTCCAGCATGACTGTTGCATTAAACGTTTCTTCTGTACCTGGTTGTTCCTCTAGCCTTTCAGACTCAGGCAAATAGTGATAGGAGAGTGAATCAGTAGTGTTGAAGTCTATGGATCCGTCTTCATTTATGGTCCCTGTTCCATGGATCAAGCTTATGTCGATCTTGAATACTCCCTTATCATCAATACTGTAGGTCCCTTTTCCGCTGTAATAGGTGTCAACTGTTCCGTCCTTGCTAAAGTCAAGTACATACGAATTCGTGTCCTTTTCAGGGCAGTAGTATCTTCCTTCAAGACTTCTTGGAACACGACTCCCACATCCAGCAAGGGATAGAAGAGCAGTGGATAGTATCAATGCCATTGATATGGCTTTATTCTTCAAAATTTGGCCCATTTCAGCCCCTTTCTTTATCGATTTGATAATTTGTGTTAGAATATAAAAGCCCTGTTTATACAGGCAAATAGGCATAGTTATCCCGTAAAGGATAGTGATGTCTGTGAATGGGAGAGCAGTATCAGCCGGAACTTTGGTAGGGGATGGTGGTACTGCTCAATCTTTTTTTATTCAAACGGAACTTCATCACAGTATGTGTATTCTTCTTCCTCTATATCATTGTCATTACAAGAGCTGTTCAGAGTGTCCAAAGCATCATTGATTTTCTTTTCATTCTGTTCAGCATTCTGAATCAGCTCCTTGTTTTTTCTTGATGTGTAGTTCTGGTTGCGACTTACATATACCGTCATTCCATATCTTGTATTGCCGTCCTTATCCATGAAAGAAGAGGAGTGAATATTTCCCTCAATTGCTATAAGATCTCCCTTTTCCATATATTTAGACGCGTACACTGCTGCATTTCCAAAAGCTGTGCAATCAATAAAATCCGCTTCATCTTTGTTATTCTGCCTCGGAGCAGCTACTGTATATTTGGCAACACGCACCAGCTTTTCTTCAGAATCGTATTCCTTATAAAATGGCTTTCTTACAAGATTCCCAACAATTTCAACTGAATTCATGTGATTCCTCCTCAAATTTATAATGTGTTATCTTTATCAGAATTATCCTTTCAGAACATCCCCGTAACCCAGTCCGTAAATGACACAGCCGCATCATAGAGCAGGTTCCATAACTTGAACGCAAAGTGTGGGTCGATCATTTATTGATTTCCTCCTTCCGTTATTTATCTTTTTCACTTCTGCCCATCATGGGCAGAAGTTTTCTTTGTGGTATTTAGGGCATAATAATAGCCCTGAACATACTGACAAAAGAGTATAGTTATCCCATAAAAGGGCAGTATCATTCTGCGAAGCGGGGAAGTAGTACCTGCCGGATATTTTGGTAGGGGATGGCGGTACTGCTCGTTTATTTCACTTCTGCCCATGATGGGCAGAAGCTTTTAAGGTCTCAAATCTTTCAAAGCTTTAATTTTTTCTTTTCTTTCAGAATCAGTATGATATTTAAGAGTCACAGACAAATGTTCTGCCATCTCTTTTCGATCCATATCTGGTAGTTGGTAATATGCCCTCAGAAACTTATCACATATTTCCATATCCTTTCCAAACAACTTACAAATCGGATATAATTTTTCGATAAGGTATTTTCTAACCTGCTCTTTCTCTATTTCATCTTTGATATCACTAATAGCACTGCATACTTCTTCATCAGTTAATTTTGCTGAAAACGGACTCTTTGAACAGATTTCATTGACATCTATTCCCAGTTCGCTCGCTATCTTTATCCCATAGTCAAATCTGATTACTGAATCTTTCTGTACAATCGAGTACAGCGTAGATGGATTAATGCCCGTCATTCTGGATAACTGTTTTATATTGACGCCATGCTTTTGCAATACTTCCTTCAGTTTCTTTCCGTCACCCATTTTCCCCTCGCTAATTATCTAGAAGTACAGATTCGAGCGCATCAAAATCTATTTCGTTCTGCTCAAACTGACAAAAACTATTGCCCTTATTTTTTCTTAGCCTCGATGTTTCGTACACATCCTTTGTATTTGCCTGCAGTAGGCATTGAAGAATGTATTTGATTGGATTATTAATCGCCTTGCTGCTCTGCGCTATACAAGAAATAACATAAGCGATATGGTCATGCTCCAGCTCTTTAAAGGCCTCCTCCAGTTCTTCATGGCTGTAACTACAGCCGGAAATCTTTATCGTTTTCATTTCTTGGTGAGCTATAGTATCCGTCATAGTTCTCAGGATCACATCAACAAGCTTTTTCTTTTCAGGATATTCGGAAATCAATCTGTCATAGTCTATCTGCTCACTGTACGCTTCCCGTATGGAGTTTTTTCGCTCCATCATATCAATTGCATCTATCTGCTCCGCCTGGGGCAGGGTAGTAGTAGCTCTTTTGACAGATCCTAGATTGATTGATTTAAGTATATTTATATCAGTGTTTGATTTATTAGTATTTAATTGGGGCATTTTCTCCACAATGGGTTCATCCTGTTTAGGAATTACCACATGTGGATTTTCCACATTGGTATATCCACCCTGGTCTTGATTGCCTGCATCTTTGCCGGAAAAAACGGTCTTCTGGGCATTACCGCTTCTGAAAAATCTACTGCGGTTCACAGGATTTTTTCCAGAATTTTCGTCATGGTAAGTCTGTGACTGGTCATATATGTGATACTTGAACTTAAAACGTCCACGCTCATTACGATACTTTTCTCGTCTGAGGTATCCATGTTCCTCTAGATCATTAAGCATACGTCGTATTTTGGTCTCTCCGTCTGGTCCAAGGCCTGTAAGACCGGCTATTGAATAGTTCCAATCATCCTTAAGTGAAAGCATTGTTACAAGCAGTCCCCTTGCATCCATCGGTAATGTTGTATCTTCAAGGCAATGATTCGTAATTGTCGTATATGATTCGCAGTGGAATTCCACCTTCATGATATCTTGGTTTTCTTGAGACATAATTAAAACTCCTTGTTGATTTTGTATGAAAAAAGGAGCTCTGAACACTGTCAAAGCTCCTTTAAACACCTTTATTGTATTAACTTTGTTTTACTTCTTGTAGTAACCTTTTTCCTTGCTCCACTTAGTTAAAAGCTCATTAATAGTCTTACTAATCTTCTCATCATCATAATTGTCAGGGAAGTACTTTGATACATCCTTGCTGTTGAGCTTAAACGATCTTTTTACCGTCTTTTTACGCAGGATTCTTGTTACTTCAAGTTCGAACTTACTTTCATCTTTTATCTGTTTGGAGATTTCTAATATCTGGTTAGCCTGGGGAAGGGAAGGATAAACCTGCTCTTCATCAAAGACTCTTTTTACAGCTTTCTGATAAGTCTTTGTAAGATTGGCAATAGGTCCAGCTGATACAAGGCTAAGTTTCCTCTGATCCACAAGATCAAGAAGCTCTTTTGTAAGATATGTCAGCCTTATGTATCTCTCAACAGACGAGCCGCTGTCCTTATCAGACACGCGATCTCTTGTGGTTGTTCCTACCTCATCAGGGTTTGAAGATTTTTTCCCCTGCCTGCTTACTTTATCAAGGGCTTCCTTTTTCATTCTGTAAGCCCAAGCTTTTTCACTTGGCAGGATGTCTTCTCTCTGAATATTTGAATCGACCATCGTAAGAGTAGCTTCTTCATCTGTATACTTCTTTACAATGGCTGGAACTTTTTCAAGGCCTGCCTTCTTTGCTGCAAAGCATCTTCTGTGTCCTGATATAATTTCGTATTTTCCGTCCTTAAGCCTTACAATAATTGGAACAAGGACTCCGTTATCCTTGATGCTGTTCACAAGATCGGCCATTTCCTCATTATCGAGGACATAAAATGGATGGCCTTTAAACTCTACCAACTTATCAAGCGCAATGTCCTGAATTGCTGCAAGATCTTCCTTTTCAATTGTCCCATTTGCAACATATGCACCCAGTACATCATTCTGTATATCAGAAAATGATTCTGTTTTCTGTCTCTGTAACTGTTTTTTAGCCATTTTCAAGTACCTCCCTAGCTAGTTTAGCATAAGCTGAAGCACCTTTGCTATCCGGGTCGATATCAAAAACTGACACGCCGTATGAAGGAGAACTTGATATGTCCTTAAGTCTTGGAATAGAGGTTTCATGGATCCTAATGTTTGCTCCATACGCATCCTCCACATCCGCCTTGATGTTACGTGTCTCAACCTGGTTTGGGGTATCGAGAGTGTAAACAATTCCTTCAAAAACAAGATCCTTATTATAGGTTGACTGTGCACCGATTACGAGCTTTACAAGGTCTGCAAGACCATCAAGTGAATACTTGGTCGGCTGAACCGGAATAAGAACACTGTCTGCTGCGCCAAGTGCATTTATTGTGAGCATGCTAAGTGATGGCGGACAATCTATAAGAATAAAGTCATATTCATCATCGACATGAGAAAGAACATTCTTAAGTATAAGCTCTTTGCCATCGTTCACTGTAGCAATCATTGATTCCGCTGAAACAAGCAATTTGTTTGCCGGGAGCACATCTACCTTAACCTCTTCTGTCTGATGTTGCGTAATGGAATCATGAACATCGTACTCTACTTCGCCGACCTCGTTCTGAATCATATTTAGAACTGTTATCGGACGCTTTCTGTCGATTCCGAGCCCTGACGTAAGATTTCCCTGAGGATCAAAATCCACAAGCAGGACCTTTTTCTTTTCGCGCGAGAGAGCAGCGCCAAGATCGACAGTTGTTGTAGTCTTACCAACTCCGCCTTTTTGATTTGTAATTGCTATTACTTTAGCCATTTTAGCCTCCTTTTGTTTGCCCCTAAATCAACAATCAGACAAGACGATGATTCCACCGTCTCTTTTCACCCAGTCTGTATTGTTTGGGGAAATATATGATGTATATTAAAGTCCAAATGGACTGAAATATCATATGGCAGGTTGTCTCAAGACCTGCCATCAACAAGGCCAAGCCGGTAAAAAAATTTCCAACTTGAAGCCCACCTAAGGGACTCGAACCCTCTAGCCAGGTAATGGAGGCTATCCTTTTCCTGACGACAGCACCATGCGGTGAGATGTTTATAAACGGCAATCGCTCCCGACTTACATCGGGAGCATGCGTGAAAGCCGTTATCAATATGAAATTATTTTACTATAAATTCAAAAATAATGTATAAAAAAGAATTGTTATTTGAAATTTTTGTTAAAACATCATGCTTTGACCATTTCCGTTGTCGCGACAACGCTTATCTCGAAACTTCCGTTTATAAAGAACCAACAGAATTGAGACCTGCTCTAACGCCCCTACGAATTAATTCTTCAGGGTATGAAGTTATCAAGGTTCAGTTTTTGGAATTACAGGGAATATGTTTTTTTAATTTTTAGTCCATCTGAAATAATTGGTAACCACAATATTCCTTGATTCATGCATGTTCTAAATCAAATACATGCAGAAAAAAGATTCCCCGTATTCCTTGCGTGTTTATTATAACCACAAAAATATTCTATTTGCAATACTTAATTTTATTTTTGCAACTTTTATTGTTTATATTTAAAACATACTTCGTTTTCACAATCTTCATATTCCATGTTAGAAATTTCACACATTTTTTAATACTCTATATTCTAGAATTATTGTATAATACAGAATGTGAACTAATTTATGAATGAAATTAGCAGACTCAGATTTCCTAAATTTCTATGGTTTAAAATTCATACCTCTTGAATTTATGGATTCTATATTTAAAACTTTTACAGATGAAGAGGGCATAATATCATGACAGTTTATGAAAAGATCCGTTTTATACGCCAGCTCAACAAAATGACACAGACTGAGTTTGGAGACAGCATGGGATTAAGTAAGGCTACCATTTCAAATTTTGAAACTGGCAGAGCACCTATCCCTGCTTATGTTATTACAATGCTCCGGCTGATTTATAACATAGATCCTGACTGGTTATTTGATGAAACACAAGAAGATTTTGAAAAAAGGTATTTTGTCCCTGAGAAAGGAAATACAAATTCCCTTCTTTTAGCTTATTCAGAAAAGTTCAGCAGGCTCGATGACTCATATAGAAAAATTGTAATGAAACTAACAGACGAACTACTTGAACATCAAGAGGGTAAATCTGGGACAACAGATCCGGATGAAAAAAATAATAGTAGTGACAATAACTAAAAAATATTATAGAATTGTTGCTTGAAAGAGTAGAAAAGCTATGCGTGCTTTCTCCGAAAAGGAGAGGTGCGCATTTTTTATTGTTCTCACTTCAGAGAATACAAATACAATTGCAGGAGTAAAAACAGAATGCCAAAGAGTAATTGCACAAGATCAATCTACAGAATTAACCAGGAGGTCCTTAATAAATGCAATGACAGTGACTTAAGAATGCTATGTGAGCTAATCCACAATTTTATAAAAATGACTCCAGATCAGAAGCATATTCTTATAAGCACTCTTTCTTTTAGCATGAATGAAATTCTCAAAAAGCATGATTCTGATGACAGGTAATATGATCTACTTATTTCCAATAACTATTTTCATCCTGTCTTAATTATCTTTTCGCATCTGACGATGCGAGATGTTGCTATTTCCATTTTCTATCCCATCTATCAATGAAAAAATCTATGTAAATGACAGCGAAAAGGCCGCCTAGCAACATCATAAAGACAAGAGCAAGATTCGCCTGTGTATATACAGGCATCTTGCAAGGGAATTGGCCACTCCCTTAACTCTCGCAAAATCCATTGGGGATTTCGGTCCCCAAACCCACGATTGGCTTACCAGTGGTAAGCGCTAAAAATACAAATATCAAAAATCAGTAATCATTGATTATGTTGATCAGAGAGAGGAGACATAATGCATAACTCAAAAGAACATAATACGCCCTGTAGAAGCAAAGTTTACGACATGCGTTTTACTGAAAATGAATGGAAACAACTTCAATCACTTGCAAATGATTTTGAAATGCCAATCTCAGAATTTATCCGCTGGTCACTATTTCAACGCAAAGTTACCATGCGCATTCTAATAGATGATGAATCCAGCCCTCTTGCAAAAATACGCTATCAGCTCGATAAAATCGGAACCAATATCAATCAAATTACAAAGGTATTGAACTCCGGATTTGTTAATCCTGCCATGTTCAGGGAGGAACTAAAAACCATGTTTTTTGAAATCCACAATGCCATAGATTTATTAAATAGAGTGCAGTCTGAAAATAACTCGATGTGGAAAAATTCAGTCTCAAGATATTCCAAAATCTACCAATTTGATAAAACTTCCGAGGTAACTAATCATGGCGACACTTAAACATATAGCTATAAAAAATAAGAGTTATGCCTTTCCTCTCAGATATCTGACATATCAATATGATGAGAAAACAAATGCTCCTGTTTTGGATGACAGCAAGCATATGGTACTTCGTGAGGAATACCTAATTGATTCTATCGGCGTTTCATCCCCATCAACATTTCAGACCGAATGTGAAAGTTGGAATTTACAGTGTAATAAAAATCAAACAGTAAACGAGATAAAGCTCCATCATTATATAATCAGCTTTGATCCAAAGGACCGGGAACTAGGACTTACTCTGGAAAAAGTGCAATCAATTGGAATGGAAATCGCTAACAAATTTTTTGATGGATGCCAGGCTCTTATATGCTCCCATCCAGATGGTCATAATAAATCCGGTAATATGCATGTACATATTGTTGTTAATTCTCTGCGGAAAGAAGCCATACAAAAAACCGATTTCATCGAACGTGACAGTGAATGTATTGCTGGAGCCAAAATTCGTGCTTCAAAGCTTTCCATGAATGCCATGAGACAGGAGATTATGGATATAACCCAAAGGGAAAAACTCAATCAGGTAGATCTTATGAATCCCCCGGAAGAAAATATAACTGAACGTGAATATCGCAAAACCAAACGCGAACAGGACATGCTTGATGCTCAAAACGCGGAGATAGAAAAGGAAGGAATTGTTCCTGCAAAAAAAGAATTCCAGACAGAAAAAGAAAAAATCCGCAGAGCCGTAAAACGCATCATTCATAAAGCTTCCGATGAAGAAGAATTTAAAAAAATGCTTGCGGAAGAAGGCATAGAAGTAACGGAATCACGAGGACGCTGGGGTTATAAAACAGCTTCCCTGTACAAACCCATACGAGGAAGGCAGCTGGGAACAGCATATGAAAAAGAATACATTCTTGGACAGCTCGGAAGCGTAGGAATCATCCAGGATACAAACCAATATTATGGACGATTAAAGAAATCCATACAGGTCCAAAATGCCATAAATGCAGCGGACACTATGCAGTTCTTCGTGAAAAGCGGATTAACTGGTACGGATGATCTTTTAGCCAGGCTAAAAATAGCAGAAGATGAATATAACCGTCTACAGGAACAAAAGAATTTGCTTTGGGGAAAGCTTAATCAAACAAACCGGCTTATACACTGCACTGGAAGCTATCTTGTTAACAAAAGATATTACAATGCCTGGAAGCAAACTCCTAAAGAGCAGAGAGAAGAGTATGAAATTAAATTTTCTGCCGAGCTGGCAAACTACAGAAAGGCCAATGAAGATCTTGATGTTGCATGTGCGGAATACGGTTTAATGAAGATTCCAAATCTTGATGCGTTAAAAATTGAAAAAAAACAATTGATGGAAGATCTTGAAACAATTGAATCTGCTTCTGCAGAACATAAACAAAGTCTAGACGAGATGAATAATCTGATAAACAACTACAATAAGCTTCTTGCTCCTGATATAATGATAGAGACTAAAAATCATGAAACAAAAAAAGACAATTCTCTAGGGTTATAATGCTTTTCTTATTATAAAAAATTATTTTCTATGATATAAGTCGATCAGAACGTATATAAATGTATAGGTATTAATGTATAGAAGTATAGAAGAACAAAATCAATGCTAGAAGATATGCGAGAATCCGGGTTTTTTAAGCGACAAAAAACATACTTACATCCGACAGATTTCATACTTGGCGGCGACAGCTCACATACTTGGCTACGACAGATTTTGTACTAAACGACAGATTCCGTACCAGAGAAACGACATCGAGGAAGTTTGTCCTAAGACGACAGATTTCGTACTAAAATAATCCTTTAAAGCCCAAAAAGAGGATGATGAGTCACACAATACATGACTGATATAGTCAATGTTCAGCAAAAAGACGACAGATTTCGTACTAAAAACGACAGACGAAGAATTTGTTGTCTTTTTTTTATGGCGACAGATTACATACCAAACAAATTCAGTAATTATCTGTGATGAAAATGAATTGAGACAAAGAAAACAATTGTCGTTATACTCAAAAAGGCGACAGATTCCGTACTACTAGTGGCAAGTATGCCTCATACTTAGCCGACAGAATTTATACTCAAAAAAAGCCAGTATTTATCAGTGTTTTGGGCTACTGGCGACAACGAACCCCTTTGTCCAGGTTAATAAAAAAGGCGACAGAATTCGTACTATGAAAAAAAAGCGGGATGTTATACAATTATTAGAGACACGACAGGAATTTGTCCTGTCCAAATACAAGGGGAGAGTATGTTTACAGAAAATAACAGACCATTAACAGATTCTTTGGGGCAAATAGAGCATCAGACAGTGCACACTTCCGAGGGGAATGTTGTAGATCTTGACGAAGTAAAGGCTGATGTGGTTGATTCAAACGGGCTGGCAGTTGTTTCTGAGGATGAGGCACAGCTAAAAGAATATATAAAGAAGGCTATTTCAATAGATAGTCTTGTAGAGACATTTACTGATAATGCTCATGCAACGCTATTAAAGCTACTTGCGCTCCAAGATAATAAGCATCCATTAAAAAAAGGTGGTGTAGGAATAGCATATAGGACCGATGCTCTTATCATGCATTGTAAGATGGAGTTTACTGCTGATGAGAACATTGTTTTTGATGCTATTTTGGGAACCATGTCGTCTTTCCCTGAAAATAAGGTCTATAGGATAGAGCCAACAAGTTTTCTGAAGCATTCAAAATATGCAAATCCCAAGTATTTATATTCCGTTTTCAGTAAAGGTACAAAAAAACTGAAGGAGAGACATTTGGTATTCGAGGATCTTGGACCTAATGGAGAAGATGAGATTTCTGTGCCGTGGTTCAACATACTCAGATATCATAACGGTAAAGGCAATAACAGTGAGTCTACCGCGTATATAGAATTTGTTCCATCAGATTTCTTTAAAGATCTTGCCCTTTGTTCTCAGCTTGTGCATGGTGCATATGGAGCTTTGGAGGTTACCACACAGCTGCAAGGAAAATATACGATTGCTCTTTACTGGTTCCTGGAGAATAAAAAGAATTATAAAGAGTATCCTACAGCGACCCCAGGTATGTTTGCTATTTCAATGGAAGAATTAAAACATCAATTCTCGATACCTGAGTCATACAATGCAAATGATATAAAACGAAGAGTCCTTGAACCTGCAAAGAAGAGCATAAATGATGTAGAAGAGTGCGATTTTACCTTTGACTATTCTCTACGAAAAGTTGCTGGGGAATCTGCAGGATATCTATTCACAATAAAGTCGAAAAAATATATTGAGGCTTCAGAAACAAAAATGATAGAGGACAAGGCTGAAGATCCTTTACATAATCAGATAAAAATACTGATGCAGACCTTTTATATTGAACTTGCTGATGATGAAATAGATAGGGTATATAAATACGCTAAAAAGCTTGGTAAAGATGGGATGTTCATGACACAGATAATCATGGCATTTAGGCAGAGACTTGATGATACAGTACAAGAACCAATAGAGGATAAGGTTGGTTATCTCTGTAAGATGATTGAACTGGGAAATAAAACATCTAGTCGTAGTCAAAGAAGGGTCGGCAACAATTTTAATAATTTTGTTCAGGGCGATTACAATTTTGCTGAACTGGAAGAGCAACTGCTAGATAATTGATATATAAGAGGAACAGAAAAATCTGTTCTTCTTTTTGCACACGAAAAAATATGGAGGAATAAATAAAATGGCAGACAAGACCAATGCAAACATTGGATTTGAAAAACAGCTGTGGGATGCAGCGTGTGTTTTGTGGGGACACATCCCTGCTGCTGAGTACAGAAAGGTTATTATAGGTTTAATATTCCTGCGTTATATTTCGGCGGCGTTTGATAAGCGATATCAGGAACTGGTAGAAGAAGGTGATGGTTTTGAAGATGATCGCGACGCATATACAGAGGACAACATTTTCTTTGTTCCAGAAGAAGCAAGATGGAGCACAATTGCATCAGCTGCACATACTCCTGAAATAGGGACAGTGATTGATAATGCAATGAGGGCAATAGAGGCTGACAACAAAACTCTAAAAAATGTCCTTCCAAAGAACTATGCAAGTCCTGACCTTGATAAAAGAGTCCTGGGCGATGTTGTGGACATCTTTACCAATAATATTGACATGAGTGATACAGAGCAGAGTGAGGATCTGCTTGGACGTACTTATGAGTATTGCATAGCGCAGTTTGCTGAGAAGGAAGGTGTTGGTGGTGGAGAATTCTATACACCATCAAGTGTAGTTAAGACATTGGTTTCGGTATTGAAGCCATTTGATAACTGCCGCGTGTATGATTGCTGCTGTGGATCCGGTGGTATGTTCGTTCAGAGTGCAAAGTTTATACAGGCACACTCTGGGAAGAGAGGTGCCATTGCTGTTTATGGACAGGAAGCAAATGCAGATACATGGAAGATGGCGAAGATGAATATGGCTATAAGAGGTATTGATGCAGATTTTGGACCGTATCAGGCAGATACTTTTACAAATGACTTGCACCCTACGCTTAAAGCAGACTTTATATTGGCAAATCCGCCATTCAACTACCATCCATGGAATCAAGAAAAGCTCCTTGATGATGTCAGATGGAAGTATGGTACACCTCCTGCTGGAAACGCTAACTATGCATGGATTCAGCATATGATTCATCACCTTGCTCCTAATGGCAAGATTGGTCTTGTACTTGCTAATGGTGCGCTGTCAACGCAGTCGAGTGGAGAAGGTGATATTCGTAAAAACATCATAGAGGATGACTTGATTGAAGGAATCATCGCGATGCCCACTCAGCTTTTCTATAGCGTTACTATCCCAGTTACTTTGTGGTTTATTACAAAAGGAAAGAAGCAGAAGGGAAAGACTCTCTTTATTGATGCCCGCAAGATGGGGCACATGGTTGATCGTAAACATAGAGACTTTGATGATGAGGATATTCAGAAGCTTGCGGATACATTTGAGGCATTCCAGAACGGAACTCTTGAAGATGTGAAGGGATTTTGCTCGGTAGCAACTATACAGGATATTGAAAAGCAGGATTATATCCTTACTCCGGGCAGATATGTTGGAATAGAAGAGCAGGAAGATGATGGAGAGCCTTTCGAGGAGAAAATGGGAAGATTGACATCTGAGCTTGCAGATATGTTCCAAAAGTCACATGAACTAGAGGATGAAATCAGGAAGAAGTTAGGAGCTATTGGATATGAAATTTGAGTCATTTAAAATGGAAGATGCCTTAGACAGTTTAATTGACTACCGAGGGAAGACTCCTAAAAAGTCAGAGGAAGGAATAATGACCTTGAGCGCAAGGTCTGTTAGAGATGGTTTCATAGATTATTCACAGTGCTATTTTATTTCTGATTATGAATACAAAAGGTTTATGGTAAGAGGATTTCCTAAGAAGGGAGATGTTTTGTTGACAACGGAAGCACCTTTGGGTGTTGTTGCAAGACTGGATAGGGAGAATATAGCTGTTGCTCAAAGACTTTTAACGTTAAGAGGCAAGGAAGGGATACTTGATACGGGCTATTTGTATTATTATTTGCGCTCGCCTGAAGGTCAGGCAAAGCTTAAAGAAAAGGAATCAGGGACTACTGTTACAGGTATAAAGCAAGCAGAGTTCAGAAAAATATTTATCAGATTGCCTAACTATGCTGATCAAAAAAGAGTAACATCAATATTAGAACCTATCGATGAAAAAATAAGAAACAATAAAGATATAAACGATAATTTAGTGGCTTAAAGGTCAAGGTCAGAGACATCAAGCTCGCCGGACATTAGCTTAGGAAGAAGAGCATCTCGAAGCTCTGCAAGCCGTTTACTTTCAAGACTATTAACAACAATCTGATCAATCATAGGTGAAGTTATCTCATCAAACTGATCAAGAGTGTTGTTATCTGGCAGATAAAACTCAAAAGCATCGTAGTCTTTTTTTCCTATATGGATGACGGTTGTTGCTACTTGAGTTTGTTCTATTCGGTAAAGCAAAGGCTTAATAGTAAACAATACAAACGCCTTACCTTTGGGGCGTTTATTATCAAAAATACAGACTCGCTGATTTAACCATGCTTCGGTGTTTCCCCAAATGTATGGTCGGAATTCTCCATCCATGCCAACAATAATATCTCCAGGCTGAATTAAATGACCTTTGGGATGTTTTTCTGTTGTATAAGTAACAAATGCCTGCTCTTTTAAATCGCGGATTCGGATAATAGGCATGCCCTCTCCACTGGTGTTAAAAAGTTTGGAAGCAAAAGGTGCACCATAAATAATGTCAGCTATGGAATAAATATCTGATTTTTTCCAATTTATTGGGCGGTTTCCATCAAACGGAATATAATCAGTAAACCAGGCTTTGTATAAAGCTTCCATCTGCTGAAGTAAATTATCGTTTATATGTGAACAACTCTCACCAACGGCGAGAGTTATGCCAACGGAACTGCCGTTGATGTCGTTCTCTGGAAAAAATAATAGAAGGAGATGCGACATGAAAGAAGAATTGATGGAAGAGGTGATGCAGCATATGCTGTTATACCTCGACAATGCCCAGATGAAACAATTGAGACAAGTGATGGAGCATACGCTTTGTCGCTATGAAGTGACTGGCTTAGAGATGAAGCAAGAGGAGGATGATAGCAATAATCTTATAACAAGGTTTATAGCTGCAAAGCGGATAGAGGGTTGCTCGGAAAAGACTCTGAAATACTATCAGACCACCATAGATGCTATGGTAGCATATCTTGGTAAGAGTGTCCGACATATTCACACGGAGGATTTGCGGACATACCTTACTGAGTACCAGGGTAAAAAAAATTCGAGTCGTGTGACCATCGACAATATCCGCCGTATCTTATCTAGTTTCTTTTCTTGGCTTGAGGATGAGGATTACATTATCAAGAGCCCGGTGCGTCGTATACATAAAGTGAAAACAGCAAGCAGTATCAAGGAAACATACTCTGATGAGGATTTGGAGAAGATGCGCGATAACTGCAAGGAACTACGGGACTTGGCAATGATTGATATGCTGGCATCTACGGGGATGCGTGTTGGTGAAATGGTTCTGCTGAATCGTGATGATATCAACTTCGCCGAGCGGGAATGTGTGGTATTCGGTAAAGGTGATAAAGAGCGAATGGTATACTTTGATGCCAGGGCAAAGCTACATTTGCAGGAGTATCTCAGTAGCCGTACAGATAACAATACTGCGCTTTTCGTTACATTACATGCTCCGCATGAACGGATACAGATCGGCGGTATAGAGCATCGACTCCGTGAAATGGGTAAGCGGCTAAACATCCCGAAAGTGCATCCGCATAAATTCAGGCGGACGCTTGCTACAATAGCCATTGACAAGGGAATGCCTATTGAACAGCTTCAACGGCTTCTTGGGCATAAAAGGATAGATACGACTTTGCAGTACGCAATGGTAAAACAAAGTAATGTGAAGATAGCACATAAAAAATACATAGGATAGAGGTAATAGTTCTTCATGGATAAAAAGGAATTACACATTAGTTTTAATGCAGAACTATGTGGACTTGATACAGCAAATCAAACATTTGGTTGCAGACAGAACAATCCTGATATTTGTGGAAATAATGGGATAGAACGTATATGCGCCTTTAATTCAAAGGATCATATATGTCGAAAACCATCAAGAGCCTGGAAGAAACAATATCAAAAGCTGAAGGAGGAGTCATGAAGCTATTAGATGCATGTGAATTAATTATAGATTGTCCTCACTCAACTGCCAAGGATGAAGGATCAGGATATCCACTTATTAGAACTCCTAATATTGGAAGAGGTAGATTAAAGCTTGATGGTGTTCATAGGGTATCATTTGAGACATATTGTGCTAGAAATGAAAGAGCTGTTCCACAGGTAGATGATTTGATTCTTGCACGTGAAGCGCCTGTTGGCAATGTTGCAATAATAAAAGAGGGGCAACAAGTTTGTTTGGGGCAAAGAACAGTTCTTATTCGTCCAAATAAGAATATTGTTGACCCGGATTTTTTGGTTTATTACCTATTATCACCTGAAATGCAACATATGCTTTTAAGCTCGGCAAATGGAGCTACTGTCAGTCATTTAAATATGGCAGATATAAGGAAACTTGAAATTAATTTACCTGATTTAACGATTCAAAATAAGATAGGAAAGTTGCTTTCAGTCATTGAGAATAAGATTGGGAATAACAACGAAATAAACGATAATTTAGAGCAGCAAGCAGCTGCATATTTCTTTCATCTATTCATAGAAAATGCAGATCCTTCTTGGAAAAATGGTACTATCAACGATCTTGGCAATGTTGTTGGTGGTAGCACACCATCAAAATCCAAATCGGAATACTATACGAATAATGGTATTGCCTGGATCACTCCTAAGGATCTTTCCGTGGATAAGTCCAAATTCGTATCGCATGGTGCAGACGATATTACTGAACTTGGTTTAAAAAACAGCAGCGCTTCTATAATGCCCGCAGGGACTGTGCTTTTCAGTTCACGTGCGCCAATCGGTTATATTGCTATCGCTGATGGTGAAGTGACAACCAATCAGGGCTTTAAGTCTGTTGTGCCAAATAGCAATGTTGGAACTGCCTATGTATATTACTTTCTTAAAAACGCTTTACCTACTATAGAAAACATGGCTTCAGGCTCAACATTCAAAGAGATATCCGGCAGCGCAATGCGTACAGTTCCGGCCATAATCCCAGACGATAAAAGCCTTCAGGAGTTTGCTAATTTCTGTGAACCGTTGTTTCAGCAACAACGTACATTGGAAGCGGAAAATCGTTCCTTAGCAACGTTGAGAGATTCTTTACTACCTAAACTGATGTCCGGAGAATTGGATGTCTCTGACATTGATCTTTAGGCCGACAAATTATCGTTTTCCGTAGAAAAGAATACCATGCCTTTAATTATAGTGATGTAATAAAAACAAACTAACGCTTAAAGGCACTGATTATGGAAGTGGTAGATAATCAGATGAAGGATAATAACTCTACGATTACAAACGAGACCTATAAATGACTCATTGATAAAGGATATTCTGAATAAGAAGCCAAGGAAAAGATAGATACTTTTGTAGTAGAGCATTTCTACGACATTATGAAGGACAGCAACAACTTTAATGAGAAAAAGTATGCTAAGGATCTTAAGTCTCTGAATTGACAAGAGAGCGAGGTACATTATGACTGCATTCTATACAGAAGCTGATTATGAAAACTCCATAATTGAACTGTTTCAGAATATGGGTTACAGGCATGTATATGGTCCTGATATTGATAGGGATTTTAACAGCCCGTTATATGATGCTGAGTTGGAAACTGCTCTGTCCAGAATAAATCCGGACATGCCTTCTGATGCTATTTCGGATGCCTTGTATAAGTTAAAAAACTTTGAGAATGCAGAGCTTGTGCAGAAGAATGAAGTTTTCATGGATTATCTGCAGTATGGTGTCGAAGTGCGCTATTTTGTTAAGGGAGAAGAGCGCTCTGGGCTCGTATATCTTGTTGATTACAAAAATCCTGACAATAATTCCTTTATTGTGGCAAATCAGTGGACCTTTGTTGAGAACAGCAATAAGCGTCCTGATGTTTTAGTGTTCTTAAATGGTCTTCCAGTAGTTCTTATCGAACTGAAATCCCCATCAAGAGAAGAAACGGATGCATCAGAAGCATATACCCAAATAAGGAACTATATGCATGAGATTCCATCCATGTTCATATATAACTGCATATGCGTTATGAGTGATCATCTTACCTCTAAAGCTGGAACCATTACTTCCGGCGAAGATCGCTTCATGGAGTGGAAGACTAAAGACGGTAATTATGAGAATACTCAGTATGCCCAGTTTGACACATTCTTCGAGGGAATGTTTACCAGAAAGAGAATGTTGGATATTATAAAGAACTTCATATGTTTTTCCAATGAAGGACTTAAGAAATACAAGATCCTTGCAGGGTATCATCAGTATTTTGCTGTAAACAAAGCTATTGAATCAACGAGGCATGCTACAGTTACAGATGGAAAAGGTGGTGTGTTCTGGCATACACAGGGCAGTGGAAAATCACTGTCTATGGTTTTCTATGCTCATTTGCTTCAGGAAGCATTGGATAGTCCGACTATTGTGGTTATTACAGACAGAAATGATCTTGATGATCAGCTTTATGGGCAGTTTGCAAAGTGCAAGGATTTCCTGCGACAGGATCCGGTGCAGGCAACTTGCAGGAAACTTACTGAGACATCGGGTAAAAATGATATTGGTCTTAAAGACTGGCTTGATGGCAGACAGGCAAATGGAATCATTTTTACTACCATGCAGAAATTTGAGGAATCAGACGAACCACTGTCTGAGAGAAGAAACATCATTGTTATGGCAGATGAGGCTCATCGTGGTCAATATGGATTGAAAGAAAAAGTTGATCCTAAGACTGGTGAAATAAAGATTGGAACTGCAAGAGTGATCAGAAATGCTCTTCCTAATGCTACATATATTGGATTTACTGGAACGCCTATATCGCTGAAAGACCGGAGCACCAGAGAAGTATTCGGCGATTATATTGATGTTTATGATATGACGCAGGCTGTAGAGGACGGAGCTACAAGACCTGTTTATTATGAGAGCCGAGTGATTAAACTTAACCTTGATCAGGAAACTCTTCAGTTAATTGATGCAGAATATGATATCATGTCAAACAATGCTGATCCTGAGGTTGTTGAAAAGAGTAAGAAAGAACTTGGCCAGATGGAGGCTATTCTTGGAAATGATCAGACTATCGCTTCTCTTGTGGATGATATTCTTGACCATTATGAGAATCATCGTGCGAACCTTCTTACTGGAAAAGCAATGATAGTAGCATATTCCAGAGCAATTGCACTTAAAATATACAGACGGATTCTCGAACTACGGCCTTCATGGACAGAGAAGGTTGCAGTTGTTATGACTGAAAGCAATAAGGACCCTGAGGATTGGAGAGCCATTATAGGTAATAAGCGAAATAGGGATGAGCTTGCCAAAAAGTTTAAGGATAATGAAAGTTCTCTTAAGATAGCCATAGTGGTAGATATGTGGCTAACAGGATTTGATGTACCATCCCTGGCAACAATGTACGTTTATAAGCCTATGCAAGGATATAATCTTATGCAGGCAATTGCCCGTGTTAACAGGGTGTTTGGAGATAAAGAAGGAGGCCTTGTAGTCGATTATGTTGGCATCGCATCTGCACTTAAGGCTGCTATGAATGACTACACTTCTCGAGATAAGAAGAATTATGGAGATACTGATGTTGCAAAAGTGGCATATCCTAAGTTCCTTGAAAAGCTTTCAGTATGCCGTGATCTTTTCCATGGATATGATTATTCAAAGTTCACTATAGGTACAGATCTTGAGAGATCCAAAGCTATAAGTGGTGCAGTTAACTTTATCGTAGCTGTAGACAAGGAAAAAGAGAAAGAAGATTTCCTAAGAGAAGCTTTGTTGCTTAGACAGGCATTGTCACTTTGCTCGTCATTGGCAGAGGAGCCACTTCGTATTGAAGCTGCCTTTTTTGAATCAGTAAGAGTACTTGTTATGCGTCTTATGAATCAGGGTGGCGGAAAGAAGATTTCTCTTCCGGAGATGAACGAGAGAATCAATGCGCTGTTAGGGCAGAGCATCAAAAGTACAGGTGTTATAAATCTGTTTTCAGATGTTAACGGTGATTTTTCCTTGTTTGATCCTAAGTTCCTTGAAGAAATAGGGAAGATGAGGGAGAAGAATCTTGCTGTAGAACTTTTGAAAAAGCTTATTGCTGAACAGGTAATCGTTTTTAAGAGAACTAACGTAGTTAAATCGGAAAAGTTCAGCGAGATCATTCAGCAGGCAATGAACAGATACCTAAATGGAATGCTCACAAACGAGCAGGTCATCGAAGAACTTTTAAATTTGGCGAAGCAGATTCAGGCAGCCCAGCAGGAAGGTCAACAACTGGGATTAACCGCTGATGAACTTGCGTTCTATGATGCGCTGACAAAGCCGCAAGCAATAAAGGATTTCTATGAAAACGAAGAGCTAATTGCCATAACAAAAGAACTTGCAGAAGCTCTCAGAAATAATAGAACAATAGATTGGCAGAAACGTGAATCTGCTCGAGCCAAGATGCGTATGATGATCAAGAAGCTCCTGAAGAAGCACAAGTATCCTCCGGAAGGAATGGATGATGCAGTTCAGACAGTTATGCTTCAGTGTGAGCTTTGGACTGATAATAATGATATGGAAGAGCGGGTTGGGGCATACGCACATAGATTTGACCAATATATTAGGGAAACTACAATATAGGTAGGAGAAAACCTTGAAGGACATAAACAAAGATCCATTTGATAAGTATATAAAGAATTTACCACCGACTCGAAAGGAGCTTGGCCATGCATGGTCCGCTGCCATAGGCTTGCAGGATGTTGATGGCTTGAAACCGTCAGAGTATCTGTATGAGACTGCGAAGAAGAATATCGATGGTGAGATTTCGGTTGATGAAGCAGGAGAACTCATTAACAGCTACTATGAAAGTAAGGATGGCACAGTTGAGCGTGGTACAGAAGAAGCTGATAAAGTATCAGCCAGGATTGCCAAGCTACTTTCTGATAATGCTTTTGTTTTTTCTCCTGCGCAGTATATATCAATACATAAAGAACTCTTCCAGGGGATATATGATCATGCCGGAAAACTTAGGGATTATAACATTACTAAGAAAGAATGGGTGCTGGAGGGTGATACTGTTTCATATGGTGGAGCTTTAGATCTTCGGGAAACACTTGACTATGACTTAGAGCAGGAGCGAATATTCCGTTATAATGGGCTCACTATGACAGAGACAGTGCATCATCTTGCCATATTTATATCCAGATTATGGCAGATTCACGCTTTTGGCGAGGGAAATACCAGAACTACAGCAGTTTTTTTTATAAAGTACTTAAGGCAGCTCGGTTTTAGCGCAGATAATGATCTTTTTGCCGATAATTCATGGTATTTCAGAAATGCCCTTGTCCGTGCAAACTACAATAACATTCAAAAAGGCATATATGAGACAACAGAGTTTTTAGAAAAATTCCTCAGGAATCTGCTGTTAAAGGAATCTAATGAGCTTCATAATCGAGAGATGCATATTAGCGGCAAATTTTTATTGGGTCATGATGATTCGGGTAATGACCCAATAAATGACCCAATAAAATTCAGCCTTGATGAGAGGGAAAAGCAGATTCTAGAACTACTTCGAGAATATCCGGGGATAACCAGGGTAAAAATGGCAGAAATTTTAAGGTGTTCTGATTCTACGATTAAAAGAAAACTTGCAGAAATGGCAAGTAATAACATCATTCGTCGTATTGGATCAAACAAAAAGGGCGAGTGGATAATAATGGATGATGTGTTGATCCGCGGGACCGCAACAGTGGATAAACAGAGTGCCGAGAAGATATTGAAAGAAAAGATGGCAGATAACCTTGTTATTGTCGAATCATTTGAGGCACCAGATGCATGGTGCTTTGGATTAGGGCTTATAGATGAGTCTGGAGATGTAGTCCCACTTATGGGTAACAACATTATTAGAGTTAACAAAGAAACCGGAGAAATAGAGTGAAAATAGTTAATAAATCAGTTGTCTTAAATGAGCTACACCAGGAAGAACGAAGACTTTTATGATTTGGAAAAGAAATGTTAGTATACGGATTCTGTTAATGGAGATCCTCAGCTAATCGAACAGAGTGACATTGTAAAAGTAATCGGATATAGGTCTGAGCCGGAGATTCCAGTTGGATTGCCGTGGAGTACAGACACATGAAATAAAAAAAGCGCAGGAGGTCAAATTAGCTGTCCTACTTATGCCCCACTATTTTTGTTAATCTAATGATGGGGAAGTATGCCGGTCATAGCAATTGTGGCACCAGCACTTACGGATATGATATTTACATAAAAATGTCAGGAGGTGATGTGTCATAGGATGGAGCAGTTGAAAAAAGTATGGAAACTTTTAACTGATGCAGGCATATTTAATAATATAATGAGAACTGGATTAAAGGCGGAAACGGAATCTTTACATATTCGTTTCCGCTGTTTATCTATAAAAGGGATTTTTGGTTACAATTTAAGATATGCAGTTTTCAATACATTGCAAACGCTTTTGCAATACTTTTGGAATACTCAATCCGTAAGGCTACTGTTACAATACATTTGCATGGAGAGGACAGTTATGACAGATGATGATGTAACAAAGCTTTTAACACATATACGAACTGAGATAAAAAAAGAGAATTTGACCATCACATATCTCTCGAAGCATAGCGAAGTCACATACAATAGCGTGAAAAATTTTCTTGATGATAAAACAGATCCTTTGTTTCGGACGGTTGTGCGACTTATTGATGCTTCTGATTTGCCAATCGCTACACTTTTTAATGAAGCTGCGGTATCCGATGAAAAGGATCCAAGTGAAGATTTTTATGCCAGAAAAATGAAAAGACTAAATGCATATAATAAAGCGATTACAAGACTGATGATTGACATGCTTACAGAGAGACAAGAAAAGGAAGCGCGACACGAAACATTAAATAACGAAGGCATTTAGGAGGATACGTGTCAGATTGTATTTAAGGAGTTTTATTGTGCTGAATAGGTTGAACAGGTAAGACATAGTTATTGCCGAAGGATCCAGGACATTACTCTTGGTTCCTTCGGTTTTTCTTTTGGGAAAAGGATTTTACAAAAGGGGAACTATAAACATTCGCATTGTTTTAGAGGGGAGTTTAAAGATGCGGAAGAAGATTATTTCTGCCCAAAAGTTGGCAATTTTATTATGTAGGATGGAGGGGCTTGAATATAAGACAGTAAAGAATTTAACGGAAAAGCTTCTCTCTATGTATGCGGTTGGACAAAGCAAGCCAGTTAAAGAGTCGAGACAACGAAACTATCAGACTATCCATGAAGAAAAGCAGGGAATAAGACGCCGATATATAGAGATAATCATCGGAAAGAGGAAGTTTACTGATAAGGAATACGAGGAATTTATCTTAGATGTTGTTACATCTAACTGGTTTAAAGAGAAAGCCGATAATATACTTGATGAGATTGAAAAGCATGTAACTAGGGCTGTTTCTGATGGTGATTGTGGGGATAATTTGACTACAGAGGGAAAACAGATAAAAAAGATTCTGAAGGAAGCATTTCTTTCGGGGGCGAATAATATTAAGAGTGACGATACTATCTATACAGATATGGGAATTTCCAGAGCGACTTTTTTTAGAAGACGTGATGCGGGTGTTGTTATTTTTGGAATGCTAATGTGGTATTATGCAAAACGTAGGGAATATGAAGATATCATTGCTGGAATAGTAGATAAGCCGAACGATGAGGAGTATATGGCACTTATATCTCGTCCTGCGTTTCTGTACTAATAAGACCCAGTTCTATGCTATAGGGCAAAGAACTGGGCCTTTATCATTACGAAAGAACATTTTCATCAAGCAGGAATTGCTCTATGCCAATGTACTGTATGCCGTGTTCATCATACCAAGGTTTCAAATAGTCTTTTACAACAACAATTTTTTTAAACGAATCGGGAATTCGGAGCAGGGAAGCAATTTCCTGCTCTTTTTTTTCGGGATCAGCAATGCTGAGAGCTGACTGGATATAGTAGCGGTCGTTTCCCTTATTTACAACAAAGTCCACTTCAAGCTGCTTCCGGATGCTTTTTCCATCGGAATCTTTTGTATTGTATTCAACTACGCCGACATCGACATCCATATCCCTTCTGATGAGGTCATTATAAAGAACGTTCTCCATGAGATGCGTCTCTTCAAGTTGTCTAAATCCCAACCTGGCATTACGAAGTCCCGGATCAGAGTAATAGTATTTTGATGGAGTTTTGATATATTTTTTACCTTTCACGTCATAACGGACAGCTTTCTGGATTAAAAATGCATCACAGAAATAGCTAATATAGTTGTCAATGGTGTTTGAACCAATAGATATCTGACGTTCAGTTTTAAAAGTATTGGACAGCTTTGCCGGATTGGTGAGAGATCCAATTCCCGAGGCGAGGATATCCAATAAAATCTCAAGAATTTCTTTTTCGTTAGCTATGTTGTTTCTTTCAAGAACATCTTTAATATAGGTCTGTTCAAAGAGATTCTTTAGATATCGGCTCTTTTCTTCATGTGATTCTAAGGTCGTGGCTACAGGCATTCCACCATAGGTATAGTAATCCTGCCATGCACCGCGTTTGTCGCCTTTGTAGCTCTCATAGAACTCAGCGAAGGATAAGGGATGAACCATTATTTCATCACCTCTGTCCCGGAACTGTGTGATGATGTCTGAGGAGAGCATTTTTGAATTGCTCCCGGTAACATATACATCTACATTATGAACCTTCATCAGACCTAGAACCACATCGATGAAGGATATTGACGCTTGACCCACGCCCACATAAGGATTAGGAATCTCGGAGACCATCTGTATCTCATCAATGAAAACATAGTAATTTTTGGAACTATCAATAATTTTGGAACGAATAAAAGAGTCAAGTTCTATCGGGTTTCTGTATTTGGCATTTGCCAGTTCGTCTAGAGCGATGGCTATTATCTGATCATCAGCAATTCCGTCCTGAAGCAGATATTTGCGATACAGATCAAAGAGCAATACTGATTTTCCAGATCGTCTAAGGCCGGTAATAACCTTGACTCTGCCGTTGTCTTTCTTTGCAATGAGCTTGTCCATATATTGCTTTCTGGGATACATAATTTACCTCGTCAAAAAATTGCGGATATACGCATTTGTTTTAGATAATAATAGCATAAATGGTTTTTGGATTCAATTTAACACATAAAAAAAATGCGGATATACGCATAATTATTATGCTATTATTGAGACTGTTATGAGACAGAACAGATGGCTTATTGTGCTAAAATGTGCATGTTTGTGGCAGAGAAAGCAAAAATATAATTAAAAAGTAATTGTTGAAACAAAGGGGAACTATTCTTATGATGATGGAGGAAACGGTTAAAGATCTTATTGGAGCGCATGAAAGACGTAGAGCGTCAATACAGTGTCACATGCTTTTGCAATATCAGAAGTTGGATGTACAGTACCAGAAAGTAATTGATTTTTTAATAGAGGGGTTACAGAACAATACTATTGATCCAACTCTTGATATTGGGAAGTTACTTGCGAGATATGAAGAACAGCAGTTATCAGGTTCTACAATCCAGGGGCAGGTATAATTTTTATGATTGACATGAGAATGTACATCAGGATTATGAGAGAATCTTCTATATTACTAGGATCTGAAAACACATAAAAGGACACTGCGAAAAAGTGACGCAAAAGTCATTTTGGTGCCGCAATCTTTGAATATCAGAAGGAACATCAATAATATGTCATCAAAAGCAAGATATTTATCAAAAGAAGAGTATAAACGATTTGAAAGGTTAATAGCCGACATTAAAAGCGGACGGCTCCTTAATCCTGAAGGACTACTTTACCTGGCTGAATTGGTTGATAATGATCCAACAAGGCTAGGACAGCTCCTTTTAAACAAGATTGAACAATTCAAAGCCGAAGATCCATATCTTCAGAGTTTTTCCAATGAAAAGCTTTTATTTGAACCCACTTCTGAGATATTTGATGAAGATGCCGACTGCCTGCCGTATATTGGATGCGAGATTTAACTACAGAATACTCCGACATTCAGCACTCAATTCCGATTGTGTGCTGATTTTTTTCTCTCTATAATGTAGTAATAAGGAACGCGGAGGCAGATAACATGCATTATACTTATTGTCCAAATTGCGGAAAAAAGCTGACAACTATACTCGCCGGAGATGATGGCATGGTTCCCTACTGTGCCAAGTGTAACAAGCGTTGGTTTGATTCATTTCAGAGCTGTGTAATAGTTCTAGTCTATAACGAGTTCGATGAGATTGTCCTTTCAAAGCAATGGTATTTCCCCGATGATTACACTTCACTAACATCAGGTTTTATTACACCAGGAGAAAATGCAGAGGAGTGCGCGATTAGAGAAGTAAAAGAAGAACTTGGTCTTAATGTAGTGCGTGCTCAACAATTAATAACCACTGATATTTACTGACTTTGTGGGCACTC
>CAMVJI010000020.1 GCA_947167765.1 uncultured Butyrivibrio sp.
TCTTGCAAGAAACTCCAGCCTTCTTGAAATGTCCCTGCTCAGCCTTTGTTGCTCCGTGACGGTGGTAGATTGTCTTGTTACCATTCTTGTCCTTGTTAACAACCTTTTCCTTCTTGTCAACAAATCCAACCTGAACTGCGCTGTAACCATCGTTCTCAACTGTCTTAACCTGAGTTACTACGCATGGTCCTGCCTGAAGAACAGTTACAGGAACCAGTGAACCATCTTCTTTGAAGATCTGGGTCATTCCGACCTTAGTAGCTAAAATAGCCTTCTTCATGTGTTTTACCTCCTTATTACGTCTACAGCGGATGCTTACTTCATTCGCAATGTCGTCAATTGTCAGTCGACAATTATCCAGTTATCACGGCATCATGCGTCTCGCATCATACTAGTAGAGGTGATCATTAGTTACATTTATTATTTCATCTTGATATTGATGTTTACACCTGCAGGCATCTCGAGTCTCTGAAGAGCCTCAACTGTCTTAGATGTAGGTGTGATGATATCGATGAGTCTCTTGTGTGTTCTCTGCTCGAACTGCTCTCTGGAATCCTTGTACTTGTGAACCGCTCTTAAGATAGTAACAACTTCCTTCTTAGTAGGAAGAGGTACTGGTCCACTTACCTGAGATCCGTTCTTCTTGACTGTCTCGATAATCTTCTTGGCAGATGCATCAACAAGCTGATGATCATAAGCCTTAAGTGTAATTCTCATTACCTGATTTGCCATAAAAAAAGTCGCCTCCTTTTCGCACTTTTTGAACTAAGTACGACAAGCGGTGACTGTACACTCTCCCGTGTGTGTCCTGACCCTTTACACAAAGTAAGGCATAGAACTCTTACACGTCGTTTCTGCCTAGTTGGCAGACTCAAAATTGTCTGTACAGTGACTTGTCGTCAGTTTGGTTGGCCTTATGTTCCGGCCTCTAGACATTCGCTCCACGGAAAACCTGCTTAACTGGATAAAGCAGCAACCTCACGCTTCATAGCTATCATGTCACAGCGTTTGTTAGTATAAAACATAATTTGTGCAAATGCAACAAGTTTTTAAAAATTAATCACTTTTAATACAAAATCAGCCTTTTACAACTATTTTACTTGATCTATTTTAATCTATTTCCCATTTCAGATGCCAAATAAAGTATATTGTAGTACAATGCACAGTGCATTTTTACCAAAAGCTTAATTATCTTATCATTAATATATAGAGATAACCATAAACCTAAGGTAAAATGATATTAAATATTTTATAAGGAAGAAACACTATGTGGATTGCAGATAATTGGAAAGACTATGAAGTAATAGATACCTCTTCAGGCGAAAAGCTTGAGCGCTGGGGAGACTTCTTATTAATTAGACCAGACCCCCAGGTAATCTGGAATACAGACAAGAATCATTTCGGATGGAAAAAACCTAACGGTCATTACCATAGAAGCAGCAAGGGCGGTGGCGAATGGGAGTTCCACAATCTCCCTGAGGAATGGACAATAAATTATGAAGATCTGACCTTTAACCTTAAACCCTTCAGCTTCAAGCACACAGGTCTTTTCCCTGAGCAGGCAGCTAACTGGGATTGGTTCTCTTCATTAATAAAGAAGGCAGATCGTCCCATCAAGGTTCTGAACCTTTTTGCCTACACAGGCGGCGCCACAGTATCAGCTGCCAAGGCTGGAGCCAGCGTAACTCATGTTGATGCCTCCAAGGGTATGGTAGGATGGGCAAAAGAAAACGCTGCTTCCTCAGGTTTATCAGATGCTCCAATAAGATATCTTGTAGATGACTGTAACAAGTTTGTCCAAAGAGAGATCAGAAGAGGAAACAAATACGATGCCATCATAATGGATCCTCCTTCATATGGAAGAGGTCCAAAGGGCGAAATCTGGAAGATCGAGGAATCAGTTTTCCCATTCATCCAGCTCACAAGTCAGCTTTTGTCAGATGATCCTCTTTTCTTCTTAATTAATTCATACACCACAGGACTTCAGCCTGCAGTACTGTCCTACATGCTTCACACAGTCCTTGATCCTATTCACAAGGGAACTGTAGAAGCAAATGAAATAGGACTTCCTGTAAAAAATAACGGTCTTGTTCTTCCCTGCGGAGCCAGCGGAAGGTGGACCGCCAGGTAAATAGATAAGACAGGGGGACGGTTCTGTTGTCTCATTGCATGCAATGAGACAACAGAACCGTCCCCCTGTCTTGTCAAAACCAGCCAAAAGAACCGTCCCCATGGCTTATTCATCATCCGATGCATCGATCTTTTCTCTGATCTGCTGCATTCTCATATCGATCTGATTGATAAGGTCTGCACTGAACTTAAGGTCCTCAGTGATAACCTCAGCATTCTCGATGTCTTTTTTGTATTTCATCTTGTGCTCAAGACTTGCCCAGAAGTCCATGGCAATGGTCCTGAACTGAACCTCAACCTTCATGTATTCCTTGACGTCTGTAAGGAATATGGGCACCTGGATAATCAGATGCAGTGATCTGTATCCCGTACTCTTAGGGCTTGAAATATAGTCCTTTTTTTGAAGAACCTTAATGTCGTCCTGCTGGGCAAGACAATTGGCAAGCATATAGATGTCATCCACAAATGAACAGATAACTCTGATGCCCGCAATATCTGAAAGGTTCTTGTTGATATTCTTAATGGTCATATCTACACCCTTGTCGCATAGCTTGTTGTAGATACTGACCGGAGTCTTTATCCTCATCTTGATGGCTTCAAAAGGATTTCTCTTATTCCTGAGGGAAAGCTCTTTATTAAGTACATCAAGCTTGGTCCTTACTTCTGAAAGTGCACAATCGTACTTCATCATAAGAACCCTGAATTCTTCAAGCTGATTCTTTTTCCGGAGGATCTTCTCCACATCAGCCAGTGTAACCTCTTCTGAATTATAGTTGTCTGCCCCGCCCTGTAATGGTGTAAGGTTCAACTTGGAGTAGTCTAGATGCTCTACAGCCATAACCTCACTTCCTTTCTAGTAGTCCTAGTTTCATTCTAACCCCTAGCATTGAAAAATTAGTGAACAAAATATAAACAATAAAGAAAATTCCGCAGAGTAAATAAATACCCTGCGGAATCTTCCCCTCATAAAAAACCTCTATTCTCATAAGAAAATTAGTTTAGCTTACTTTGCTTCTGCAAGTCTGTCTGGAAGATCAGCCAGTGAAACTACACTGTATTCCAGCTCAGTTCTAGGTCCTGCCAAAAGCTTGAACTTATTGAGCAATCTCCTGTAAACCGTCTTGCAGCTCTCCTTGTTGGTTCCCACCAAAAGGAGCAGATACTGTGATGCCGAGTACTTACAGTATGTGTCGCCCTGACGAAGTGTCAGTGAAATTGCTTCCTGTAAAAGCTTAGCTCTTGTTTCAAGCTTGGCCTGGTTTGTTATCTTTTTGCCCTCATAATCAACTATATTAAGAAGCATCATATAAACTGACTGTCCGCTTCTCTCCATGTTGCGGCTGAGGATATGATATGCATCGATGAAGCTTGGGAATGAGCAGTCATAAGCGCCTTCGTCGTTGTCTGAAACGGCTCCTCTGTGCTCTAAGATGCCATCTCTGATCTGAAGGATCTTGCCAGGAACGTTAGTGATCTGGCGGCTCATCTTTTCATAACACTCTAAAAGGTCGTTACTTGGTGTAACTCCAAGCTCATCTGTGTAATACCTTACTGTCTCATCGTACACTGCATAAGCTTCCTTGAAGGCTTCCATTCCGATAAGGGCGTTGATCTCTCCAATCTGCCACTCATCATCAGGATAAAGCTCTGCTGCCTTCTTGAATACATGATGCATTGCCTCGAAGTCTTTTCGTTCTTCGTAGTAGCTGCCAAGTGCGATCACGCTCTCTGCGTACATCTTCTGAAGCTGAACGCTCTGGATGATGAGCCACTCTGCAGTAGCAAGCTCTGGAAGGATCTCTGCCCTGTACTCATCAAAAGCTGCCTTGTAATAAGGAATACTGTCCGCTTCGTTTTCCTGCTGTCTTGCCTTTACAATGTTGTCCTTGAATCTCAACACATCTGAATCTATAACTACATTATCATCAGTGAAAAAAACTCCATCCTTGTTCACTACATAGTCAAGCTCTGGAAGTCCTGCCCTGTCCATCTGCTTGTGCATCTGATAGATCAGGTTGTTGAAGCTGTTAGAAAGATTGGACTGCTCTTCTCTGTCATAAAGGATTCCAGTGAGCTGATCCTTCTGGATTCCAGCGTCTCCTGCAAGCCACACTATTTCCAAAAGCTGAATATACTTAGCCGTCTTGTTCTTACCGATAGATACATTTTTCCCCTCATAAGTAATTGCAAGCCCACCAAACATATTAACTTGTAGTATAGTTTTTTCTGTGTTTCCCATACTATCTACCTCTATCGGCTTTATTTGTTAACTACTTCTTTCATATTACCTATATAATTACAAACGCTATAGCTCTCGCTGGCACTATCTTTACTTTCAGCCCTGAAGTTCGACCATTTGCAGCACCAACACTCCTTCATAGGAACCAGTGCTTCGTCGTCAGGCTCAAAGTGCTCACAGCAATAGTCCTCTTTGACTATCATAAGACCTGTAGCATCGTACCTTAGTTTATCCATTTTTTTCTCCCACACATAGACAAAAAATCATTTCTATGATTTTAATATAGCATGAAAGTAATTTTCTATGATTCAGTATGTCGTGGGCTGGCTTTTTTTTGTCGCAGTTTGTAATTTAGTAAAGATTTTATGATAAAAAAAAATGACTGTAATATGATTACAGTCAAATTTTTCTTCCGTTTTTGATGATTTTAGAAAGTTTTAAGGATTCCTTTTCTATAAGTAAGATGTCTGCAATCTTTCCATTTTCAATGGATCCGTACCTGTCATCAACGCCTATGCATCTGGCAGGATTTATGGTGCAGCTGTCTATAACATCCTCAAGAGGTATCTTCATCTCAAGGGCGGCTGTCCTGAAAACGTCATATAGGTTTGAAACAGATCCAGCTATTGTTCCGTCTGATTTAAGCCTGCAGTATTTGCCTTCCTTTACAACAGGCAGACCTCCAAGAGTATAGTCCCCATCAGCCATTCCTGTACCCTGGGCACTGTCGCTTATAAGGATGATGCGCTCTCTTCCCATAAGCTTGTAGGCTGCCCTTGCTGCAGCAGGATGAATGTGAACTCCGTCAAGGATCATCTCGCAGGTAACATTCTCATAGTCAGAAGCTGCCCCAACAACGCCGGGTGCTCTGTGGATCAGGCCTGTCATGGCATTGTAGAGATGGACCACGTGGGATGCTCCAGCCTCTATGGCAGCAGCTGCTGTTTCATAGTCAGTACCTGTGTGGGCAAGTGACACCTTAACCTTGTCCTTGACCGCGGCAATGTACTCCTTAAATTTTGGATTAACCTCCGGGGCAAGACCAATTATCTTAACAAGTCCCCTGGAAGCTTCCACAAATTTATCTACCACATCAGCATTGCACTCCATGATGTAGGCTTCATTCTGGGCACCTTTCTTTTCCCTGCTGATAAATGGACCTTCCATGTTAAAGCCCACAAGGTCTGCGCCATCTTCAGGGACATTCTCGGCGTACTCAGCTCCAAGCCGTAGTACATTACAAAGTTCCTCAACTGGAAGCGTAAGTGTCGCAGGACACATGGCTGTGACGCCGTTTTGAAGCTCATACTTTCCGATCACTTCGAAAGCCTTGCTGTTTCCATCGCAGACGTCGCACCCCATGGCGCCATGGAAGTGAATGTCCACAAAGCCTGGAATGGCAATGTATCCAGAAGCGTCAATTACAACGCCATCATCGCTTGTATCTCCAATGATCCCATCCTTAACACATATATCTCTTTTGGAAAAAAGTCTGTCAGGTCCGTAAACTTCAGCTCCAGTAATCTTCATCGTTTCTCACCTCAGATATTTGTTTCTGTACTCGCCGGCACTCATACCGGTATATTTCTTGAACACCCTTGAAAAATGCGCAGTGTCTGCAAAGCCCACCCTCTCAGAGATGTCCGCTATATGAAGGGATGAATCCTCCATAAGCTTCTTTGCATTTTCAATTCTAACTTCATTTAAAAGATCTGAAAAGCTCTTGCCTGTGCCGTTAAGGAGCTTACTTAGATGCCAGTGGCTAACATAGACTTTTTCAGCCACATCCGTAAGCTGAAGCTTTTCCTTGTAGTGCTGTTCGATGTAGGAAAGAGCCTGTTTCACCACGAAGTTGTTGGCGTTCTCAGTATCCTCGGATACCTCCTGCTCCTTGGATCTGCCAAGCTTATCAAGCCTCTCTGTAAGGCTCTCCATGGCTTCGTCCAGCTCCTTCATCTTGGAGGGCTTGACCAGATACCTGAAAACTCCAAGATTAAGGGCAGTCCTTGCGTACTCAAAATCACGATAACCGGTCAGGATCACGATCTGCATGTTCCTGTGTTCAGAACGGAGCGCAGCGATCATTGTAAGGCCGTCCATTCCAGGCATTCTTATGTCAGTGAAAAGAATGTCCGGCTGATACTTCTCAGTCATCTCCAGCCCCTCTTTTCCTGAGGAAGCTGTCCCTACAACCACGCAGTTATATTTTTCCCAGTCGACGATCTTGCGAAGCCCCTCAACGATAACGGGCTCATCGTCCACGATCAAGACTTTGTACATCTATCATCCCTTTACAGCACCTGCTGTCATACCTTTAATTATATACTTCTGTAAGAAAATATATACCACAATTACCGGTATAATTACCAGTGTAACTGCCGAAGCCATAAGGCCGTAGTTGGTTCCTTCCTTTGAAGTAAGTTCATTGAGGAGCCTTGTGATTGCCTGCATCTCAGGGCGACGCAGGAAGAACATCTGTGTAAACAGATCATTGTAGCTCCACAGGAAAGAGAATATGGCTACCGTTACAAATGATGGCTTTCCGAGAGGTACCACGATCCTGAAAAAGATCTGTGGGATTGAGCAGCCTTCAAGGTGAGCTGCTTCCTCAAGCTCCAAGGGCAGCGACTGCACATAACCCATCAGAACGATTATAGCGAAGCTGATATTTCCTGCAACCTGAGGCAGGATAACTGATACCATGTTAAGTATCCAGCTTGAGGTATTGGTGATGTGCCAGCTTGTCTCCATTGTATAAACTGGAATAATGGTGGAGAACACTGGAAACATCATTGCTGCAATCACCATGGTGTGGCAGAATCTCTTTAATTTAAAATCAAATCTCACAAGGGCAAAAGAAGCAAGCCCCGCCAGCATCATAACTCCTATGGTTACGCATGCTGAGATAAAGATACTGTTTATATAAGCGTGGAGGATATCCAGCCTGTCAAAAGCTCTTTTGTAATTGGCCAGTGTAAAGAGATCTCCTACTGGCAACGCAAAAGAGTTATTAAGGATCTTGTCCTTGGCCTTAAAGGAGTTTTCCAAAACCCAGAAAAGCGGATAGATAGTTGTCAGTGCCCATGCTCCCAAAATGATGTACAAAACAGCAAGGCCCAGTTTGTTTCTTTTCATATCAGAAGTCCTCGCTTTCTTTAAACACACGTCTTGTGAGCCTTGAAAGCACAACTCCAAGAACTACGATAAGGACAGCCAGAGTTGCACCGTAGTCAACATTCTTGGCCTCCATGGTCTGGTAGTACATGTAGGTTCCTGTAAGGAAAGTCTCCTTAAGAGGCATTCCCTTGGGGAACATGGTCCATGGAAGATCAAATACCTTGAGGGCTCCTGTGACTCCAAGAGTCAGGCAGGTGCAGATGACGTTTCTAAGAAGTGGTATAGAGATGTAGATGACTCTCTGAAACCTTGTTGCTCCGTCAATAGCAGCTGACTCGTACAGCTCCTGGGAAATGTTGTTAAGGCCGGTTTCAAGGATTACAAAATAGAATCCCACGTACTGCCATACAACAGGAAGCATCATGGTAAAGATGGCAAGCTTTTCGCCCTTCCAGTCTGTAAGCGTAGTCTTTCCGAGGAGCTCCAAAAACTGATTGAGCATTCCCTTGTCGTACAGGAAGATCAGGTTGAAAAGTAGTCCCAGTGCAGTAGCTGAAATTACGATAGGGAAGAAATACACTGTCCTGAAAAACTGTGTGCCCCTTTCGATGTTGTCCACAAGGAGCGAGAGCAAAAGAGCTATACCCACCTGTCCCACAATAGTTGCCAGTATCATAAGAACTGTATTTTTTAGTGACGTCCATACAACCGGATCTGTCACAAGTTTTACATAGTTATCGTAAAAAGGCTCATTCCACTTGGTCCCGTAGGTTCCAAGATTCTTGATCTGCCTGAAGCTTCCATATATGTTTACTAGAAATGGATAATAAAGATAGACCACAAGAAAAAGAAATGCAGGCAGCAGAAATAACAAAACGTATTTTTTGTTCCTGTATATATTAGACATACCCCAAGTCCCTCTTAAAATTCGACCGGCAAATGCTTGTGATTTGCCGGCCGAAAGTAACCCCTCATTAACCTTCTCTAAAAAAGTTATTGAGCATTATAAACGTCGATACCTTCCTGAACTGCATCTGCTGCTGATACATTGCCAACAACGATGTCAGGCATTCCATCGAATGTAGATACTCTGCAGTCTCCGTTAAAGAGATCCTGTACAGCGCCGGTAAGTGATGTAACACCACTCATCATATCCATAGCCTTAACCTGGAGTGCGTTGAACTGACTCTCATCAACCTTAGGAGCGTTCTTAAGAGCTGATGCTGTATGCTGTGCGAACAAAGGAACAACCTCATCACTTGTCATGTACTCAACAAAGCTTACTGCTGCTGCCTTCTTGGCTGGATCTTCCCAAGCCTTGGTTGTGATGTAGTAACCCATTGAAAGACCACCAACAAGATCTGTTGTTTTTCTGTTGCCCTTTCCAGGGAAGTAAGTTACATCAAAGTGGCTAAGCTTATCAGCATCAATTGTGCTTGGATCATCAGGATCTGACTGGCATGAACCAACAATACCGCCAACCTTCCATGAACCATCAAGAAGGAATGCAGCCTTGTCGTCTGTGAACATTGCAAATGTCTCGTCGTCAGTTGCTGAAAGAGTGTTGTCAGGGAAGAATCCTGCCTCGTAAAGAGCCTTGATGTCTTCAAGTCCTGCTACCCACTGAGAACCTGTCGCATCATCTGCGGCGCCAGGTATATTTAAGTGATCAGCTGGTGTCTGCTGATTATAGATCGCAAACTCCCACCAGTAGTGAGGGATGTTTCCAAGAGCTGCAGCGATTGGTGCATAGCCAGCATCCTTGATCTTCTGGCAGTCTGCAAGGAACTGATCCCATGTGTAATCAGCACCTGGCATAGCTACGCCAGCATCCTCTAAAACCTTGGTGTTAACAAACATTGCTTCCCAGTATCCATTAACTGGAACAGCGTACTTAACACCATCTGCAGGTGAAGCTGCGATGAGGTCATCGTTCATGTTAGAAGCGTATTCTGGGAACTCTGCTCTGATGTCGTCAATTGAAACAACCTTGCCTGCATTGACGAAGTCATTAGCGTCTGCTCCGTTAAAGAAGAATAATACGTCAGGCTCTGAACCTGTCTCAAAGTCTGTGATGATCCTTGTCTTGAAGGTCTCATCAGATGTTGCTGAGGTGTCGCTTACTGTGTTGCCTGTAGCTGCTTCCCAGCCCGCAACTGCATCTTTGTAGTTCTGGGCATTGCTGTCCTCACCAGCAAATGTAGTTGTTACTGTGATCTCTACAGGACCTGCTGCCTCTGTTGTCTCAGCTGCAGGCGCCTCTGCTGCAGGAGCTTCACTCTCAGTAGCTGCTGGTGCCTCTGCTGGAGCCTCTGCTGGTGCTGCACTGCCACAGCCGTAGATGGTAAGACCCATAGTAGCAGCCATAAGTACTGCTGTCAGTTTTTTCATTTTCATACATTCTCCCTTCTGCACACATTCACTGTGTACAAATACCTTCGTGTTCTCGCGATGGCACGAGTCAGGCTAACACGCTCGCGTGTTAATCTGACGACGCCCGCGGGATCAGATACACGCTTTTTGTATCTGATAGTAATAGAATAACCTGACAGCTCTTTAAATCAGATTGCTGAAATTGTTAATTCTTGACAAATATAGTGCTGATTGTATTTCCGTTTCCGTCGGGTTCAATAGTAAGGTGGCTCTGACCTCCGTAGATCATCTTAAGTCGTCTGTTGACGTTCCTTATACCGATCCTTGTGGAGCGCTCCTCCATTGGCTTTATATCGATCTCGTCAGTAAGGAGCTCTTTTATCTTGGCCATATCCTCAGCTGAGGGCTCTCCAGGATTGATTATCATTATCTTCATGTCAACCTTGTCACCATCCCTTGTGCCCTCTATCTTAAGAGCAATGCTCCTTCTGTCATCTCCAGTGTTTCCGTACTCAACCGCATTCTCGATGACTGGCTGTATGATAAGCCTTGGAACCTTCACAGGCAAAAGAGCTTCATCTATCTCTTCTGTGTGGGTGAACCTCTCCTGGTATCTGCACTCTATTATGTAAAGGTACGCATTGACGTACTCCATCTCCTCTTCAAGAGTTATGAGGGACTGCCTGTTCCTGTCCATGGTGGCGCTCATCATAACAGACAGCGCCTCGATCATGCTGGACACCTTCTCCTCGCCGTGCATTCTGGCTTCCCAGTTGATGATCTCCAGGGTGTTATTTAAAAAGTGCGGATTGATCTGTGACTGCAGCGCATGGATGTTGGCATCACGAAGTGCAATCTCCTCAACAAATATCTTGTTGAACTGCTCCGAAAGCTTTTCCGACATCTTGTTGAAATTCCTGGACAGGTCAGTGATCTCGCCGTTGTTTTCCTTTACCTTGGCCTTAACACCGTAGTTGCCCTCTGCGATCTGTTTGGATGCATCTGTAAGGTTTGAAATTGGTCCCGTGATCTTGCTGTTAAAGAAGTACATGACCACATATATGAGCGGGATCAGGAAAACCAAAAGGATACAGAAGGTAACTGTTATGCTCCTCTTTTCAAGATTCACCGCTGTGGCATCGTAAGAAACAGCGTAAGTAAAATCTCCATCAACACTTTTCTTAGAGCTTACAACCATCTGCCTGCCGCCCACAGCCGCCATCATAACTTCATCATTTTTAACCGGCACATCAATGCTCTCTGGCATATCCCCTTCGGAAAAGAGCTGCTGCCCCTTAAACATAACGCTCATGCCCCGGTACTCCCAGACACTCTTTACACTTTCAAAAACTTCTTCAGGGTTTAATTCCATTACAAGGACTGCATACCTCTTAAATCCCCTTCCCATCAGGTTTCTGATCATATACACATGTCCGCCCATGGAAAAGAACTCTGTCCTTGTATCAAGGTTTTCCGACATCATTAGCGCCTCATTCTGGACCTGATCCTTAAAAAACCTGATCCTCGAGACGCTTCCTCGTCCTGTGGTGTTACCTGTATAGTAAATTGTATCCGGTTCATCTATGAATATAAGTGCTGTTATGTCAAAGCTTGGATTGTACTTGTACTGCTCAGCCAGAAAGCCTGTGACGTCATTGTAGAGATTGCCCTCGTCCCCATCGGACTGATACCTTGCCCAGGCATCCCTGATGTATGGAAGATATGATGCATCCTTGGATGCGTCAATACAGTCAGAAAGGCGGAGGATACTTATCTCCGCCGCCTTCTCCATTGATGTTGTTATAAGGCGCTCACTCTGGCGGTCAATCCTGCCAGATACCACAATGAGAAACAGCAGCACGATGGCTGTAAGTGGAACAAACCATCCAAGGGCCATGAGCCTTAGCATCTGCCATTTCAATGTGTTTCTGCGCTTCATTGTTCTACCTCTAATCCCAGAAAATCCCTAAAGATCCTGCAGATATCCTCTGCAAGGTCCATATCGTCCATCTCACAAAAGATCCTAAGGAGCGGCTCAGTGCCTGAAAACCTTGCACAAACCCATCCCCCATTTTTAAAGTATACCTTACAACCATCCATATAGGAAGTCTTTAAGGTCTCTACCGGGAACTGGGGAAGCAGCCTGTCCTCCATGAGAATTTTCTGGTACTCACTCTTTTTGGAAGCCTTGAAGGAAAAGTTCTTTTCCACCATGTAAAAGTGTCCAAACTCAGAGCGGATATCGTCGTAGATCTGTGATATCTTCCGACCTGTAACTGCCAGCATCTCTACCAAAAGAGCTGCTGCATACACACCATCTTTTCCATTTATGTGACCTCTGACAGTAAGACCACCAGAGGACTCGCCTCCAATAAGGGCATTGTGCTCAGTGATCCCTGCAGAGATGTGCTTAAAACCAACTGGCACTTCGTAGCACTCTTCCCCAAACTCTTTTGCAATGCGGTCAAGCATGTGAGTGGTGCAAAGATTCCTTACAACAGGGCCCTTCTCGTGTCTGTACTTAACAAGGTAGTAGTACAGAAGAACCAGGATATCATTGGGTGAAAGATATCTTCCCTTGTCGTCCACAACTCCGATCCTGTCGGCGTCTCCGTCTGTAGCAATCCCGATGTCGCAGTGATAATCCTTAACACAGGTCATAAGAGGCGACATGGCTCCTTCATTTGGAGCAGGGAGCTTACCTCCAAAGAGAGTATCGTGACGGCTGTGGATGGTTTCCATCTCGCACCTTGCTGTAAGAAGGATGGTCTTTATGGCCGTCTCACTTACACCGTACATGGGGTCAAGAGCAACCTTAAGGCCTGCTGCCCTGATGGCATCCACGTTGACACGATCAAGGATGTTATCAATGTACTCGTTTATTGGATAGAACTCCTCTATGAGCCCCGCAGCCTTTGCTTCCTCGTAGTCCATGGACTTAACTGGAAGCGCCACCTCTTCTATGTAACGCTCCACATCCGCTGTTACAGTCTCATCAGCATCTCTGCCCTCTTTGGTAAAGAGCTTGATACCGTTGTAAATAGCTGGGTTGTGGCTTGCTGTCACCATCATTCCATAGGGAAGATCGTGCTTCATCACATAGAACATTACAAGAGGTGTGGGGCTTGACTTGTTGATAAGGCTGGCCTTTATGCCATTTGCCGCAAACACAACTGCTGCCCACTGCATGGCTTCCTTGGACAAAAACCTTCTGTCGTACCCAAGGATCATACCATAGGATTCCAGATGCTCATCCTTCATCTTTGTGCTAAGAGCCTGGGCCAGTATCTGGACATTCTCCTTGGTGAACTCATCGCCTATTACTGCTCGCCATCCGCCGGTTCCAAATTTGATCATTTTTATATCCCCCTCATCCCATTACAACTGTTACTTCATGCTCTTTTCCATCACCTGCTATAAGGATCTTGTCGACCTCTTTGCCGTCTACCCAGATCTCTTTTACCCCTTTCTGAATGTGGCCTGGATTATGAACTGTCACATTGTAGACATCTCCCCTGAAAGCTCTTTTTACGCTGAATCCGTCCCAGGAAGCCGGGATACATGGATCAACTATAAGCTCATCAAACTCAGGCCTTACCCCCAGCAGATAATGAGTAACTGCAAAGTACGCCCAACCGCCAGAGCCTGTCATAAAGGGATGATGAGCCCTTCCATAGGTTGTGTGGTCCTTACCGGAGATGAACTGACAGTAGGAATAGGGCTCAGCCTGCCTTATCTCTATCATGTCGTTCTGATAGTATGGGCAAAGGCTCTTATAGTACTCAAAGGCCCTGTTGCCATTACCAACTCTGCACTCTGCCGACCATACCCATGGATTTGGGTGGGAAAAGATACTTGCATTTTCCTTAAGTCCCGGGTAGACCCTTGCAACAAATCCGATATCGTCATCTGGCTCTGTGTATGCAGGACCATTTAGCATTATTCCATAAGGCGTAAACAGGTGCTCATAGATGGAATCAAGAGTCTTTTTACTCTTATCTATGTCTGCAGCCCCTGACAAAACTGCCCAGGCATTGGACTCAAGGTGGATCTTGCCTTCCTTATTCTCCTTGGAGCCAATCTTTCGGCCGCTTCCTGTAAAGCCCCTGAGGTACCAATCCCCGTCCCAGAGAATGTCATCAAGGGTGTTCTGAAGGACAAGGAGCATACTGTCATATCGCTCTGCATCATCGTCAAGTCCCAGAAGATCAGAAACCTCCACTATACAGGTAAGTGCTTTGTACAAAAGAAATGACACCAGCGCG
This sequence comes from uncultured Butyrivibrio sp., assembly GCA_947167765.1. Lineage (GTDB taxonomy): Bacteria > Bacillota > Clostridia > Lachnospirales > Lachnospiraceae > Butyrivibrio. The sequence goes on from CAMVJI010000020.1 coordinate 14,125, forward strand.
CTCTCTCCGCCGCCAAGATTAAGGCAGTCGTTCCAGTCAGCGCGTAGTCCCTTGCAGATACCGTGCTGTCCAGCCTCGTTGTAGGAGAACTCCACAATCTTTTTCATGTGTTCATATACTGTGCCAGATCCGCCATCTGCATAGCCATACTTCTCTCCAAGAAATCCCATGTCACCGGTTTCCTTCACATACTCAGTTATGGTTGGCACAAGCCACAAAGCGTCATCCGCACAGGCATCCGCAAGGCCGTGGACCTTGGATGCTCCTTCAGGCTCCGGAATAACTGTGGGGGATTTGAAGGGCTTTTTCTTGTCCTTATTCTCATCCTCCGGTGCAAACCACCTTGGTTCAAAGAGATGTATTCCATATCCTCTTGTGGTCAGGGCCCTAAGAAGCTCAATTATTCTCTTTCTGCAGCCTTCAGGGTTTGATGGGATAACTGTCATGGCGTCCTGAGCTGTGTCCCTGTAGCCCAGTCCTGTTCTTCCTCCAACCTCAATAAAGGAAGCAAACCTTGAGAACATGACATTTATCTCAGACTGATAAAGGGTCCAGGTGTTTATCATGGTGTCAACACCGGCCTCAGGGGATGAAACCCTAAAGCTATCCTGTTTCTTTGCCCAGAAGGCCTTAAGCTTTGCATAGGCTCTGTCCATGACAGCAGGATCAGCATACTTTTCCCGGATCTTTTTTGCCTCATCATATGCACCTTCTCCAAGGAAAAAGAGAAGTCTCTTGCTCTCACCTGGCGCCAGGGTCAGGCACTTACTAAGAGATGCGCAGTGGTTGCCACCTTTTTCAGTGTGGCCGCTGAGCTTCCCTTCTGCTACAGCCTTGGGGGTTGACTCGGTGTTGTAGATTCCGATAAACTCATCCCTCAGGCACTCAAATCCGTCAGGCTCAAAGTTTGCAGTAAAGTACTGATATCCCTCTTCCTCGTAGTAAAGATCATGGATGATGACGCCGTCCTTATACTCAGATCCAGCGCAGTACAGGCTCATCTGGAAGTTCTGGTTATCTATCATCACATGGTGAAAAGAAAACTCGGCGTAGGTAAACACGTCAAGCTCCCTTTCCCTGTCTGATTTGTTGGTGATGTTAACATCCCACACAAGAGCGTTTTCTCCAATTGGAATGCTCATCTTCTGGCTGGCGCAAATACCCTTATAGTCACACTCATAGGTTGTTACGCTCATGCCATGACGACATGTATACCTGGCCTCATCAAGGCTCTTTCCAACCGGCTGCCAGGAGATTGTAAAATAGTCCCCATCCTCTCTGTCCCTTATGTACACATAGTCTCCAGGCCTGTCCATCGGAATGGCATTGCCCCTGAACCTTGTGATCCTGTGGTACTCAGGCGATTTGTAAAAGAGATACCCTCCAGCTGTGTGATTGACCACAGCGCACATGTCCTCCACGCCAAGGTAGTTGGTCCAGGAGGTTGGAAGGTCCACCCTGTCTATTACGTACTCATCATTGTCCCTGTCAAAATATCCGTATTTCATAACCTCTCCCCATCATTTGATCTACATGGTTTTTGTTCTATGCTTTTAGTTTATGAAAACAGGAAATAAAAAGAATGTCTGTTTTTGGCATGTTTAGCAAACATATGCAAAAAACTGACATTCTTTATTAATCGAGAGAAGGCGGGACCTGACAGGCAGGTTCCGCCTTAACCATAACTTTAATCACCTGCAGAGAATCGCTCTGCAAAATGACCTCTCGATCTTATTAATTCTTTTCCTCTCTCTTTCTTGTAAGGAAAAGTGCTGCGCTAGCTACCGCTGCCATAACAAGTACTCTTACGAATGGAGCTGTAGTCTCATCAGCAGTTCCACGTGCTCTGCTTGCACCAAGTACTGCAGGAGCTTCGCCAGCAACGGGCTCTACTCTCTGTGCACCAAGTACCTGACCTGCTGGAGCTGCTGCAAAGAGAACAGGTGCAGGCTCTGTAGTTGTTGGAGCATCAGGTGTTGTATCTGGTGTTACGTCAGGATTAGGACCTGGGTTAGGGTTTGGATTAGGCTGTGGCTCTGGCTCTGATTTATCCCAATCTTCACTTTCCTTTACAAGAAGCATCCTGTGCTCGTCAATCTCACGTCCACCAAGCTCATCTACTTCTGTATCAAAGAAGAATTCTTCTCCTGTTTCTTCTTTAATATCACGAGCGATCTCTGCAAAAACTGCTTCATCATATAATCCTGTCCTAAGCATCATTGATCTAAACATAGGTCTTACTGGTATAATATAGATTGGCTCCTGAATTTCTTCTTTGCCTGCTCTTGTAAAGTAAACAGGAAGATATTTCAATGTAAGTGTAGCTTCACCCTGTGAGTTAAAATCATCAGCTGAAATTTCCTTCTTATACTGTGTTGCTGGAAGATCCTCCTCATCCATTCCATCAAATGAAGAGTATTTATAGTCTATAATAAGATCAGCCTTTCCATCGCCCTTAGGAACAATTTCTACGTGACTTACAGCAATGCGGCTATTCTCCCAGAACTCGAGGTTAAGCTTGTAGTCATTACCCTCTAAAGTAAATGGAATTTCTTTTGCATTGTCCTTGTCCTTTTCCTGAACCGTAAAGTAAAAACTTTCAGTTACTGACAGCTTGTCTTCATGCTCACGAATAACAGTATAGTCATCGTCATCAAGATAAATGTGATTGTACCAGTCAATATCAACTCTGACCTTATCTTCTAGCTGTGTGACATTGGCACTTAATATGCGATCGTATGCCCTTCTATCGCCCTGGAATACCAGATTGTTATTTTCATCATATACAGAAACAATTGAGAAATCATAATTTGTTTTCTCGCCAGGAACAGTGGTTGTTACAGTTTCCTTTGAAGAATCAACTGTACCCCAAACGCCATGCTCAAATTTTACAGAATCATCGACTTTTATGCCCGGTACTTCATTTGATTTAACTGTTCTTGTTACTTTATACTCACCTTTTTTATCTGGAACAATAAACGAATATTCTATAACAAACCGTTTGCCATGATATCCCGGTCCCTTAATTTCTTCTTTGACATCATAGCCTGTAAAAATAACAGTAACTGGTTTTTCTACCATAGTAGGAGGACCAAAGCAACTCCATTCTTTAGTGAAAAAATGCTCCTCTATTTTATCATCCTTTTCCTGTATGGTTGCTTCCCATTTTCTGTCTGTAGGCTTATCCTTGATCTGGATGGTAGCTTCCTTCTCTTCTGCCATCTCCTTAAGCTGATCCTCAGTATAGGACTCACCCTGATAGGTATACTCTTTTACAACTGTGTAGGTGGACTCTTGACCACTAAGAGCTAAATATGTTTGTTTGTCGATAAATACTCTTTTTCCGCTAAGATCAACTGTTGAATAAATCTGATCTGTAGTTTCCCATGCGAAGCTGCTGAAAATGTAAGCCTGTGCACCTTCATCACCCTCATTCATTCGCTCAAACTTACCGGTCGTATCATCTATACGTCCATAGAAAACAAATGGCTCCTCAGTCCATGGATTGAGCTCTCTTGTATAATAATCTGTTTCAATAACCTGTACTTCAGTAATCTGTTCTGGACTAAAGTCTTCAGGAAGTTCTAAGACAACATCCTGTCCCTTGCAATCTTTTACTGTAACAGGGTTATTCTCTCCATCTTCAAGATATACTTTTACATCGCCTTCTGTTTTGATTTCTTCAACGTCAACGAAATCGCACTTCTGGTCTTCGCCAATGTCTTCCCTTTCTACTTCCTTATACTCATCAGTCTGGTTTTCTTCGTCATCTTGACTGTACATATCAGAGTAATAGATTTTTTCTGTCTCAATTACAACGATGGATCTGTCAATACTTCCATCTTCATTGACAGTATCAATTGTCTCTGGTTTTTCCTCGTTATTTACTATATTCTCTGCAACTTCTAAAGGAGTAGTTGGCTCTTCTGGTGCCCAGGTAGTTGGATCACCGCCTGTCTCAGCTATTTCTGGCGCCTTGGATTCTCCATCTCCACCATCTTGCTCCTCAGACACGATTTCAGTTTCTCCAGGTACATCTTCTGCAGCAAATGTCGAAATTGAATTTGTCGCAAACAGTGTTGCAGACAATGCTATTGACATTCCCGCCGCCAATAGTCGCTTCGTGAACATTTTGTTCCTCATAACACATCCCTCCGTTTGTCTCATAAGAAAAAATTATGGTTCTCTCAGGAAAAGCCAAAAATAAAGCCCTAACAGAGTTTCCTCTGTCAGGGCTCTAAGATTCGGGCGTTCCCTACTTAAAATTGTAGTAGGGAGATATTAATTTCTATATGGGTCGGTGGCCATTTAGGTGGTCATTTTTTATAATTTCTTAATGGTTTTTTAATTGTTCCCTGCTGGCAAGACCGTATTTCTGCAGGATTGAGCTTACCTGTTTCTTTACAGTTGAAAGAGAAACCATCTGCTCTTTTGCTATCTCGCCGTTGGTGAGGCCACGCTTGATCAGTTCCAAAACTTCAATCTCCCTGTCAGTGAGCCTTGGTCCTGCAATACCAATACTGTCAAGGCTGTCAGATAAGTCTTTTGCCATCTTCTCGATCATGATCCTGGCGTCAGGACTTATGGTGAACCTGGCCAGTATCTTTTTTATGAACTGATAGTTTTCTGCAAAGGGCAGGTACATCTTATCAGGAAGCCCCATCTCTATTGCTTCCTTAAGTTCGAGCATTGCCTCCTTGGCATTTCCCATAGCCTCATAAGCTGCGGCGCAGTAGATCCTGATGTAGAGCGTCGTCAAAATGTTGGGGTACACCGATGCAAGGCTTATGGCTTTTTGCGAAACTCCAATGAGCTTCGTGTACTGCTTTTGTGCAAGGAGATACCTTCCGTAAATGATATAGGCGTATGGCTGCACCAGGAAGGATAAGTGATGGTCATCAATCTGCCCCTTCTTAAGCCAGGGCCTTATCCTGTCGTAGTCCTCTGATATCATGGCTATATAGGCATCCGCAAGATCATAGGTGTAGCGACTTATATCTTCATCATCCCTGTGAGTCAGCTCCATAAGCCGCTCCTGTGCCTCTGACAAGAGTTCTTTTTTGCCAGTCAAAAGAGCTACTCTCGAAAGCACCAGTGCACCGCAGATTTCAACTGATGTCTGACGGGTGCTCTCAGCTTCAAACATAGCCTTGTAAGCTCCAATCTCAGCTTTGTCACAATTCCCCCAGTTAAGCTCTGCCTCTGCTCTCATTATGGTATTTTGGCCAGTGCCATTTCCGCTGACTAGTCTTGCATAGAGAGGAATACATTCATCTATCTGCTCAAGCTCCTTTTCAAGCTTCCCAGTCTCTCTATAGTACAGGAAAAGCACTGACGGGCTTCCAAAAGTAGACGCGCATCTTGGACTGAACATCCTTGAAGGTCTTTTCATGAGCTGCCACGCCCTCTGGTGGTGGACCATTATGGCGTCGATCCTGTTGTACAAAAGAAATGACAACAAGAGCTCAAGTTCTCCCTCAAGTCCCTGCTTTTCCTCTTTAGACAGATCACTATTTACAATATTATCCCGGAGCATTGGCGCAAAACGCACAATCTCTTTTGCCTCGCCCATCATGAACATGACAAACATCATACCTATGGGCACGCCAGGGTGCTTGTACATAAGCTCCCTGTCTGAGTGCTCAACCATATCCAGTATCATGGGAACTGTATACTCTTCGTTTACCGTATTGAAATCCTTGACACACAGAGGAAGCTCGTAAATATCTTCCCAGTGGCCGGAAAGATACATAAACCTGATGGCTCTTTTGTGGTCACCGCCATCCCAGCAAAGCCTACCCGCCACTCTGTAGTGCTGTTTCTTTTCATCCTCTGAAAGCAGCTCAAACTGCTTACTTAAAAAGAGCTTTAAAATGGTCTGAAAATAGTACCTGCCCTCCTGGGGTGAATACTGGATAAAGTATCTCTTTTCCCTAAGGTTCTTTTCCGCAAAGCTCTTGGCATGTCCGGAAATGCTGACTTCCTGGGCCAGCGTAAAGCTCGGAAGTAGGGATAACTGCAAAAGAACACGCTTATCAAAATCGCTTATCCTGCTCCATACTGTCTTTTCCATCAGGTCATGCATGTGACCATGCTGAAAACTTCCGTTCCTGACATATGTGTCAAGCTGCAGATACAGCGCAATAGCCCATCCACCGGTAAGATTCACAACCTCCTGAAGTTCTCTGTCATCAATGTCTATTCCTGCCTTACTGTAATAGGCACGAATGTCATCAGGTGTAAAGGCCAGATCTTCTTCATTCAAATGGTAGAGTCTTGCGTTTGGAACAAGTTTTGTTCTTTTTTCTGCTGGAATCGTATGGGAAGCAATTATCACATGAAGATCAGGATCCTGATGTGTGGATAATATATCCAGGATATCCACGGCGTATTTGTATTCCCACTCCTGATAATCGTCAAAAAACATATACGTGACTCTTCCGTCACCTTTGTAATTCTGGATTGCCCTCCCCAACCTGACAACGCCATCACTTCCAGGAAGACCAGAGGTCTTTACCTGTTCCATATGATCTCCGCCAAGCTCAGATATAATATCTCTAAGCTCAGCCCAGGCGGATTCAACTGAGTTTTCAGGAAGAAATCTGTAAGTCAGTACTCTGCAGCCTTCCTCCTCTTTTTTGGACAAAAAGTGACGAACGGCTGTGGTCTTCCCAAAACCAGAAGCCGCCTCAATAAGCGTACATGGGAAACTGTCAATTTCCTCAAGTTTATCCTTAAGTTCAGCGGAGAAATACTCCACGTTAAGCTTTGCCATTTTGCCCATTTTAGTCTTCTATACGTTCCTTTGATGCGTATTTATATATGTACTCCAGCTTTATCCTGTCGCTATGCTCCAATTCCTTGTAGGCCTCTTTTACCCTTCTTATGACATTTCCAACCTCTGGCTCAGTGCACTCTGTGAGTAGTATAAAGAAACTGTGAGCCCCTGTCTGCATCACCACGTCGCTCATTCTAAGTGTCTTTTCCAGGATCTCCCCAAAGGCAGTGGTCACATCTACCAGATAGTTCAAAGCAACATTATCTGTAGGGTTTAAATCGAACAGAAGGAGTGCTGCAGATCCGCCATATCTTCGGTAAAGGCGCATTATCAGTCTGTATGCCACAGTAAAAGAGTCTTTTCCAAGGATCAGTGCTCCGTCCTTTTCGTTTCTCTCTTCCACTATCTTCTCTATGCGGTCAAGCTTCTGGCGGATGTTTTCTTCCTCTTCATCAAGTCCGGCATCGCCATGGTGTATGGAAAAACCGTGCTTCCCATTTTGCTTGACCTTATAAAGCTCGCCGTCAGCCAGAGCAAACAGATCATTGTATTCTCTTCCGTGTTCCGGGACCATTACAACTCCCATGGATATTCCAAGAGGAATGCCATGATCTTTTCCCATGATGACTGCTGCTTCCCTGAGGAGCTGCAGGTTCAGCCTTTGGGACAACGAGGCTATAACAGTTTTGTCTGTCAGATCCTCAAAGAACGCCATGAACTCATCTCCGCCAATCCTGCACAGAGTATCAGTTTCTCTGGTATTTTTTCTCATGACATCAGAAAAAGCCTTAAGAACAGCATCGCCTGCCTCGTGTCCAAAAAGATCGTTGACCAGTTTGAAGCTATCAAGGTCTAGAACTGCCAGGGCTCCTGTTTTTCTTTTACATAGCTTTGATACCCTGTCTGTGCCCTTGGCCTTGTTGTAAAAGCCCGTAAGCTTATCGATAGTGGCTTCTTCTGTGAGGTTTTCAATGGTCCTGTTATTTTTTATGGTGTGGTCGATTCGCCTTATGAGCACATCCTTGTTGAAAGGCTTTTGTATGTAATCAGAAGCTCCCATCACAAGACTCATTTCCTCGGAGTCGCTGCTCTCAGATCCAGACATGAAGATAACCGGTGTGTGCCTTCTTCCAGCTCTGTCTTCATACTTTCTCAGGGCTATATAGGCATCAAAGCCGTCCATCTCAGGCATTATGATGTCAAGAAGGATCACATCCGGATTGTGGGTTTCTATATATTTAAGAAGCCTCTGTCCAGAGTCCATGCAGGTCACGTGCATGTTCTCACTTGACAAAAGTGTTCTTACAGTTTCAAGGATAAAAGAATCATCATCGACTACAGCAATGTTGTAATCCATAAACAGTCTCCCTCGCAGTTACTACCAAGTCCACGCCACATTAATTATATCGTATTACCGTTTATAAATACTATCAAATACAGCATAAAAACCTTGTTTTGAGAGAAAGTTTATGATTTTTTAATGACTTTGGACTCCCTTCTTCGTATAAACTAATAGATAGAACAACGAACAGGAGGATATGGCTTATGGCTGACAACATCAAATTAAACGAAGAAGAACTTTCTAATATAACAGGTGGATTCAGCGTCCTTCCTGATAAGTTTGTAGAAGGAGAAGGCACCATAACAAGAAGGATGTGTCCCAAGTGCGGATACCCTATGAACTCCGATGGGCACTACTACGGCGGTCTTCCAGCTGTAAAGTGCACCAATCCAGCCTGCGAATGCAGCAAGGGCTGGCAGTACATTGGATGACGCAAAGGTGTTCCCATAAACAAAGCATTATAAAAGGGTTTCAGGCAAATACCTGAAACCCTGTTTTTGTGTTCACTGATATTTTCATCAGCTCTCAAGACCTGTGTATCTAAAGCATATAGTCGTTATGTCATCGTACTGCTCTGCTCCATCTGCAAATTCTAAAACGCGCTTTCTTACTGTCTTATCGAGCTCCTCCAGTGTCGCATTGCTGTTCTCATTAAGGGCTGCAAGGAACCTGTCATCGCCAAAGAGTTCCTCCGCATCATTGTGAGCCTCAGTGACGCCATCAGTGTAAAGGTAGAATACATCGCCTTTTTTAAGTGTCGTGGTGTTGACCTTATAGTTGATAAAGTCAAGACCGCCCATCAACATGCAGTGCTCATCAGGTTCAATCTTAAAGTCGCCGCCATCTCTTTTGACCGCAGCATACATATGACCGGCGTTGACAAACTGAAGCTCTCCGGTTGAAAGAGTAAGAACGCCCTGCCATACCGTAACGAACATGGCATCAGCACTTTCCTCACACAACCTCTTATTTGCTGCATCCATGGCCTCAGCTACGTTTCCATTATGAAGTATCATCTCAGCTTTTAACTTCTGTTTTGAAAGAGCCATGAAAAGAGCTGCTGTGATACCTTTACCTGACACATCACCAATTGTGATGACCAGATGATCATCATCCAGATAGTAGAAGTCGTACAGATCTCCTCCGACTTCCTTTGCTGTCTCCATAGCCACATAGAGCTCGTATCCAGGCTTTCCATGATAGTCAGGCTCTATAGAAGGAAGCATCTTGAACTGGATCTGTGACGCTGCTTCCATCTCTGCCTTGGCTCTTTCCTTCTCAGCCGCATTTTCTACAATCTCTGCCACATACTCTTTCATCTTGCGAGACATGACATCGAAAGACTCAGCCAGCTCTTCTATTTCATCACCGGTCCTGTACACATCCTTCATCTCAAAAGCCATGTCCTGACCCACAAAATCTATTACCGCATCCGTCATCTTCTGGATAGGCCTAACTCTCTTTTGAGCCAAAAGACTTACGACAATTATTGCAAACTGCATAAACGCCAAAAGACCAATAATAAGCAGTATTGAGTGGAACCTGAAGTCATTGGACAGTGTCCTTAGCATGTCGTCATTGGAATCTTCCATTGTCTCAAGAAGTTTATTGGTAGGCTCTGTAAGTTCATCCACCGAAGCAAAGGTTATCTGCGTCCATCCAATGGTATTGAGAGGAGCGTAGGCCGCATAGTACTCTTTTCCATCAACAGTCACCTGGTCAACGCCGCTTTCTCCGAGTAATGCTGTATCTATCAATTCAGCCAGCCCGGGATTTACACTTCCTCTTATGTCCTCTGCCATATCTTCGCGCATCACAAGCTCGCCATCCGTCCTCTGGGTGCACACCAGCTGGCCACCTTTGCTGACAAGGATGGAGAATCCTTCACTACCAATATTACGCTCAGACATCTTTCGTTCTATTACTCCGAGAGCTGTGGAGGCTTCCAGAACTGCTACAAGCTCTCCATCTACATATACAGGATATCCGTAAACCACCTCGTTCATATTGTAGAAAAAGCTGTGGACAGCAGAAGATACATACATATCTCCTGTGGCCACTGCCCCCTGGAACCACGGGCGGCTGCTTGGGATATACTCTTTAAGCTTTCCGTTTTCGTCATACTTGCCATCAGAAAGCATATCCATGGCAAGGGTCACATCATCGAGGGTTGCTATGTAAAGGTCCAGAGTGTAGCCCTCATTGCCCTCTACCATCTCAGCCATCATGGGCTCAAGATTAGCAAGCCTTTCCAGCATTTCCACTGTCTCAGGCGCAGTATCAGCCGGGTCTCCAGGATACAGAGCCTGCAGCACGAATTTCCCTGCATTTTCTTTCTTGGGGCCATGGACCGGAATCCTGTTGTAATTCTCAGGATGCTTGTAAATATCCGCCACCTGATTGCCAAGGCTTCTCATGTCATGGTCGATGATCCAGAATTCGTCGTCCGTCTTGTCAGCCGCCCAGATGCTCAGCTGAAGTAGAGACTCCTTATTTATCATATCCATCGACTGGCTGTACTCACCTTCTATCAGATCAGAACTCTTTTCACCCTCTTGTCTGACCGCCTTCTTGAGCTGTCCAACCTGAATACGGGACATGATAAAAAAAACAAGTCCCATAAGAAAAACAAATATGACTACAAACCTGACCAGCTTACCAGCCAGCCCTTTTGGCATGACATCTTTTATTTTTTTCATATTTTGTTCCTTAGTCGTTTTCTATTTCAAGGAAATCAACAAAGCCGCTAAGCTTAAGTACATCGTAAAGATCTTCATTTACGTTCTTAAGGACCATCCTGCCATCTTTTGCCTCCATGACCTGGAAGGTCTTAAGAAGAACACGCAGTCCCGCTGAAGACGTATAGCTGGTCCCACCAAGATCAAAATATACCTCGTCTACATCATCAAGTTCCCCCTCCAGAGCCTTGGACAGATCAGGCGCTGTGCGGATATCAAGAGACCCTTCTATGGACACTGTAAGTCTGCTTCCGTCTTTTTGTTTTGTGATATTCATAACTGCCTCCTTATGTACATAAACACTCACATTAATTGTAGGCTACCCCACCGCCCAAATCAATGAAATACCGAATGTTTTTAATTAAAATTATATAAACCCTAAAACAAGACACGGGGACGGTTCTACTGTCTCATTGCACGCAATGAGACAGTAGAACCGTCCCCGTGTCTTGTTTTTCACTGTTCGCCAATATACTCAAAGCTCATTCCATCATCATGGGATACATATAGTCCCGATGGGTGTTTTTCAAGTTCTTCGCTGTAATAGTCTCCCGAGTAAGGACTTTGACCAACCAGCATGTATAAGTCTCCATCCTCTGCCCAGATTTTCTCAGGGATAGTGAAGGGATTGTAGATACTGTCATCAGAAAGCTTCACCTTTCCGGATGGATAGTTTACCTGAATAAAAGACTTACCTCCATCCTCCGTCCTGAACAAAAAGGCATCATCCCCGCCGTTGTAGGTAAGGCAGGCAAAACCAAGGTTAGTATCATCTATAAAGGTGATCCAGGAAGCCTCTCCTCCGCTTCCACAAAAAGGATCTATATTTACAAGAGAAGGCTTGCCATTTTTATAGGCGTACAGCGAATAGTAACTGCTGCCAGCTGCTCTGTCCACTGGTACCATGCCATATACGATACCGTCTTTTGTGGTGTAGGAACAGTCAGGTTCTATGCCCGCTATATAGTCATCGTCTCCGTCGCCTTCCATGATCCCCAGCATTCCGTAGTTCTTGTTTTGTAAAGGGTATTCAGCTGTTGTAAGCTCTTTATCGATAAAATCGTAGAGTCCCTCATAGAGAGTGGCTTTATTGTAGCCTGCACTTACGTACTGCCCCAGATCAAAGGTTTTTGATACAGATGGCACTGCCACAACGATCTCTTTATAAAGCCATGGCGCATCGTCGTAGGGAATCTCATCAAGGCACTCTTCCACCCATTCACAGATATCATCACAAAACCAGGACATATCCTGCATTCCGTTTTCAGAAATGATGGGAACCTGCACAGTTCCAATCAGGTTGTCCGCACACTCTTTTTCTTCCCAGCTAAGTCCCCTTTGGAATTTCTCCGGAAAAGAATCCTCTGCTAATCTTATATATTTATTGAGAAGCTTCATTTCTGCCTTCTTCTCTTTTGAATCCTCATCGTCATCTGCTATTTCTGCCGAAACTCCCGGATTATCCTTAAAACCGTTAACATAGGTATAAAATACTCCTTCAGCTACAGAGTCAGCCGCATAGCCAACATTACCTGCAAACCTTCTGTAAAAAGCTCCGTCACTGTGCCAGATGGAATAGCTTGGTTCATCATCGTTATCAGTTTCCCTGACGAGCATATAACCATCCTGTTCTTTGACAATTTCCCCATAGTCTCGATCAAAAACCAAATATAGCCATTTTCCTGCCAGGAATATTACAGCAATACAGGTGAGCACAAGGCTCATAGTTCTGCCTATATAAAGTGTCGAGCTTGGTACATTCCTAAACACTCTTGCCCAAAGAAATATGCAGATAACCACAATGACTATCTGCCATATTAAAATAAGCCACAGCCCCAGGTCATAATATCCCTGATAGAGTTTACGCATGTCACTTTCCCCATGCTTTAATACAACAAAAAATATCGTCAGCGCGCTAAGTATTAGCATAGACACTGACGATAATATGATCCATTTTCTCCCCTTGTTCATAACACTTCCCCCCAGCCTTATTATCTAGTATTTTTAAGCATACCTCTCTTAAAGCAAAGGCGCTACAAGTCTAAGCAGCATCTGCCCAAATCTAAGAAATCTGCCTCTCCCTGTTTTATAATACTCCGTCACTTCATTAGATGCACTAAACATTTCCTCAAAATCTCTTTTTATTTCGTTTACCACATGACTCTCTGCAATCAAACAGCCATTTTCAAAATGGTGATAAAGGCTCCTGTAATCCAGGTTTATAGTTCCACAGGTCGCCATAGTGTCGTCACTCACTGACATCTTGGCATGGCAAAAGCCCGGTGTATACTCAAATATCCTTACACCGTTAACAGCAAGAGCATTATAGTAAGACCTTGTAACGCTATAGACAAGCTTTTTGTCTGGAATACCAGGTGTGATGATCCTAACATCAACGCCTCTTCTGGCCGCAAGTGAAAGAGCACTTATCATCTCGTCTGTGATTATCAGATAAGGGGTTATATACCAGG
>CAMVJI010000021.1 GCA_947167765.1 uncultured Butyrivibrio sp.
TTAATTATATCAATGGGAAATAAGGGAAATCTATAAAATCACGATAAAATTTAGACGGCGTCCCATCTCACGCGGAAGATAGGGACTTTGAGCAGAGCACTTGGCGATGTCACGCGGAAGATAGGAACTTTGAGCAGAGCACTTGGCGAGGTTTTTTCGAGCCTAGTGCGAGCCATGGGTGAACACTTGACGAGGTTCTTTCGAGTCTAGTGTGAATCCCAGAACCCGCGCAGCGTAAGCTGCTGGGTGAGAGTCCTCTTCCGCACGAAACAAAAAAAGGAACCGGTCTAAACCGATTCCTTTTTTTGTTTCGTGCGGAAGATGGGACTTGAATGTAATCCATTTCCGCAAATACGCATAGAAAGGAGCTTCCCGTACCTCGTTTTTCCTTTGGAAACATTTTGGAAACATCTTCAAAAGCTCCTTTTGCATTATTAGCAAGCCTATTGCGTATATTATAGGGACAATTTTTTTATTTTACAATGAGATTTTTATTTTCAAGCAAGTGGCTTTCGTCGCTTGCTTCTTCTGTTTTATGCGTAGTAGTAGAACGCTTTGCTTCCCATACAATCTCCCAAGCCGTACAGAAAGCTTTTATTTGCATAGGGTGTATATTCTTGGCGATAATATACTGTTCAAATGTATAACCCCTATTCTGATATTCTGAAATATCAACATAGCTGTTATATTCAAAAGTATTTATGCTGTTGACTTTTTCTATCAGATAATCCGCTTCGTTTGTAATTATATCTTTATACTGATACGAATACTGTCGGCTCATACCCTTTCTTGCAAGATATAAAGGGTCGTGGAGACAGTAATAATACCAATCATCAAATTTTGAAGATTGAAACGGCATACATTTCAAGGGGGCTTCGTAAGTTGAAAGAGCCTCTATAAATTCAGCCTTTAACGCTGATGTATCAATTCTTTTGTTTGGTTCTGCATAAATGTGATAATGGTCTTTCCGAGTATCATTGCTTTCGTTTGGCTCTCCGTAGTGCTTGATGTAAGCATAAAACGAAAGCGTTCTATTATCCACCAGCTCATTAAGCTTTGAATACAGGAAGTTCTCTGTATTAAAGCTTATCGTTGAAATCGGTTTGCTTGTATTCATATAAATCCTTGCTTCCCATTGCTTTGTTTATATATCCCCTGACAATGCTTGTTTTATTTGTCCCCATTGTATCAGCAAGCATAGATATGAATTCACTCTGTTTAGCCGTCAATCTTATAGTAAGTGTTTCGGTTTTGTCTTTACCATACATAGAAAATACCTCTCTTTCTTTATTGATGATAGTATTATATTTTCGCATTACGAAAATACAATGCTTAAGGTGTTCGAGCAAAGAGAATCAAGCCGTATCAATATGAAAGGCTTGATTTTCTGTATGACGAAACAGCACTTATTTTCTGTCGCTATTAGTGTAAGCGACAGAAATAAAAGGAGGTCAAGGGGGAACACCTTGCAAGTTACCAACTGTGTTGGTATAACTTGCTATACTTTGAAAGATAGATTGCAGGTAATACCAATCTATCTTTTCAGAAGTATTGGAAGTTGTGAATTCTTCGCATAGTTTTGGTTATAGACCAAGGAAAATGAACATAGCATAAAAGAAAAACAGTAAAGGAGATTATGCTAATGCATTGTGAGAAGTATAACCAAAAGGGATTGGGAAACCTGCTTTCCCACTATGAGAGGAAGAACAACAAGTTTAGAAAATACTCAAATGAGAGTATTGATAAGGAAAAGACTTATCTTAACTATAATCTTGCTCCAGAGCACGAGGAAGGACTATATAAGTTCATCAAGAACAGAGTAATAGAGCTTAATATATCCAAGAGGAAAAATGCTATATGGGCTTGTGATTGGTGCCTTACAGCACCTGACGATATCAAGGATGATAAGGATAAGTGTGATGCGTTCTTTAAGTCTTCTTATGAATTCTTATCCAAGAGGTATGGCATTGAAAATGTAGTATCTGCCTACTGTCACTTTGACGAGACTACGCCACATCTTCATTTTTGTTTTATCCCAGTAATACAAAAGCAGGTTGTAGAGTTTGATATGACTACCGCAACACTTAAGACCGAAACTGTAGAAAAGGTCGTGGCTAAAGAGTGTATCAACAGAGTGGAACTTCAGACAATCCATACAGACTTACAGCGTCATTTGGATGCGGAGCTTTCTTTTAACGCTAAGGTTTTAAATGGGGCAACCAAGGGCAAGAGTATGAGTGTAAAAGAGCTAAAGTACAAAACTGAGCTTGAAAAGGAAATCAGGGAAAAGACTGAACAGCTTGAGAAAATGAAGAAGGATATAATGGCTATATCTACAAACTTCATCAATCTCAATGAAAAAGCCAATAGATACAACGATATCCTCAAGGAAGAGGAACAGCACAGGCAAGAAGAGATAAAAAGTTCATCAGAGCATATCAACAATATACTTAACAGCTATGATTATGCCTTTGATGATGTCATAAGACATCTTGAATACAGGGATAACAAGGTCTATGACATAGATACAAGTTACAAGAAGTCTCTAGAAGTATTAAAAGAGCTTGATAAAACTGTAAATGAGTCCAAGGAGCTTGAACTTGAGATTGATAAAAAAGCCAAAGAATACAAAAAGTCCTACTCTGATGAGATAGAACTATAAAAGGAGTGCCCACGCACTCCTTTTAATCACTAATAGTATATAGCCGATTATTACTCTCTTAATGGTGCACCGACATTATCAGTAAATCCGCCTGATGCAATCTTGATTAAATCCATAATAGTCCCAATAAAGAACAAGCCACAGGTGAAGATATACAAAAGACCTTTTCCATATCTACCAA
This sequence comes from uncultured Butyrivibrio sp., assembly GCA_947167765.1. Taxonomy (GTDB): domain Bacteria; phylum Bacillota; class Clostridia; order Lachnospirales; family Lachnospiraceae; genus Butyrivibrio. The sequence continues at coordinate 2,844 of CAMVJI010000021.1, forward strand.
CATAAAAATAATGAAGACCACCTACACCAACAAAACCAATGCAACAGAGCAATAGAGCTGTTCCTTTCTTCTTGTCACTTGTACCAGTAACATAATTAGCCATTTTAATATCCTCCTTGCCTATCTCTAGACGAATGTTTTTTCACTAAATTTAATTCTAACATTTGTGCAAGAATTATACAATCACTATATCTTGCATTACTATTGCATAGCTAATATATACGCATTGTTAAACCACATATAAGATTATTGTAAGGAGATTAACAATGCTTAAGATTAAGAACGAATATAGTGACTATGTAACTAAAACATTCAGAATTCCGTCAGAAATTAGTAAGCAGCTTGATGACCTAGCAACACTACACAACACATCTGTCAACAAAGTAGTCATACAGTGCTTGGAATTTGCTTTAGACAATATCGAAGAAGATACTTCATCAGTGCATAACGAGCAGGCTTAACAGCCTGCTTTTTACGTTTTTCCGTCTATTATCATATTTTTGTATTAAATACAAGTCTATTATTTTTCGTAAAATCGTGAAATCCCATTTTTGATATTTTATAATACTATTATCAATCAAATATTGAGCTCAGATTTGAGAGATGGACAAGCCAAAGTCCTTAAAACCTCTATACTGAATAAAGAGAGGTATCTCAGAACATTGAAAAATACATATAATGAATGCAAGGTTATAGAGTTCAGAAAATATGTTAACATAGTCGAAAAGACAGAAAAGAGCTTTGATGCTCAGCTTGAAGCTGATATAATATCGTTTGACGAGGTACGGGAAAAACGTGAGCGAATGAACAAGAAGCTTGAAAAACTCGTACTTGAAATACACCCCTATACCATTAACCAGATGACAGGGGCAGATACAAGGTGGTTTACAACCGTAAAAAAGGAGGGCTGTGATAGAAAGGTTATAAAAAAGAATACTTATGAGGAGCTGATACAGTATCTTATTGACTACTACGCTTTGAAGGAGGTCAAAAAGCCGATTACTCTTAGGACAATGTATCCTGTTTGGAGAACATTTAAAGAGAGTAGCACCAAGAAAACCTCAACCATTAGACGCATTGAGGCGGATTGGAAGCGGTTCTATCTGAACGACCCTATCATTGACAAGCCATTAAAGGATATGTCAAAGAATGATATTTCAGCGTGGATTAACAACAAAATACTGATTGACAATGTAAGAGACTCCAAAACCTTTTACAATATGCTCACAATATTCAAAAATGTTTTTGATTATTGCTATTCCGAGGAACTTATCGAGGTCAATACCTTTGAAAAGGCTCGCTACAGGAAAGAGCTTCTTCACTCTTACACCAAGCCTGTTGATGAAACACAGGTCTTTACCAAAGAGGAAGTTGAAAGTATTGTACAACAGGCTTTCAAGGAGTTTCAGAACAGCCCAAAGACAACTACATATTTAGCAATCCCTTTGCTTTTTCAGACAGGGTTAAGATGTGGAGAGCTTGTCGCACTTGAAACAACAGACTACGACAAAGAAAACAAAATACTCCATATCTCTAAGACCGAAAGTAGGAGCTACGCAAAGAATGCAGACGGTACTATCCGCTTTGACGGTGTTATTATTACCGAGCCAAAGAAAGAGGCTTCAAAGAGAGATATAGTTCTTACAGATGACGCCTGCATAATCCTTGATATGATTATTGAAGCAAACAAGGACAATATGCAGAGTGACGGAAACTATCTCTTTGTTTATAACAACCGCAGGGTACAGACCGCTTCTGTATTAAAAAAGGTTTACGGGCTTTGTGAGGAAGTTGGGATTGATAAGCGGTCAACTCATAAGATTAGGAAAACAACCCTTTCAAATATGGTTGATACCTGCCTAAAGAACAATATAGCCGATTTAAGTGCTATCAGAGATTTTGCAGGTCATTGTGATGAAAGCACCTTATTAAAAAACTACATATTCTCTACAAAAAAGCAGGAAACAAAGGAACTTGTAGCAAAAGCATTGAATTTTGGGGATTGGAAACATTTGGAAACAGTATCTTCAGAAAATAAAAAATCGGGAAGCCTTTAATATCAAGGCTTCCCAACTCTTTAACCAGTGCGGAAGATGGGACTTGAACCCACACGACAAAGAAGTCACAAGATCCTTAGTCTTGCTCGTCTGCCAATTCCGACACTTCCGCGAACCTTCGTCCTTAGCGGCTTTTTGTTAACCGCTCGTGACGACTTTTATATATTATCAAACGCACAACCTTAAGTCAACACCAAAATTCAATTTTTTTGCAAAAATCGTTATTGCGTTTATTTGTTGAGCGCATCAAAAATTTCTAGCGGATCTGAAACAAAGATATTTCCTGACACTCCGGCTTCTTCAAGCTCCCTGCGTGTACGAAATCCCCACAAGCAGGAAATGCATCTAAGTCCGGTATTCATTGCCGTTTTGTGATCAACTTCAGAGTCTCCAACGTAAATTGTCTCCTCTTTACTGCTTCCAAGTTCCTCCATAGCCGCCAGGCACTCGTCCGGATAAGGCTTTCTGCGAAGTCCATCTGCAACTCCGATTGCCACATCAACATAATCCCCAAAGTAAATCTTTGTCAGTTCCTTTACAGCACCCATAGGCTTATTAGAAACAATAGCCATCTTGTAGCCCTTTTCCTTAAGCTCTTTAAGAAGCTCTGGAATGTGCTTGTAAGGCCCTGTTTTGATATTGCAGTGTTCTTCGTAGTATTTCTGATACTCCTCTAATATCCTGTCAAACTCAGGATGCTCTTTTCCTCCTGTGACAGCTCTTTCCATGAGATATACCGCTCCGTTGCCCACCATGTGCCTGATCTCGTCAATGGTCCTAAGTGGCAGGCCATATCGCCCAAGGATCACATTCACTGAATCCGTTATATCCTCAAGGGTGTTTAAAAGAGTTCCATCCATATCAAAAATGACTGTAGTTATCTTACTATTATCCATTTCCCAAACCTCGATTCCAACTAAAATCTATCTTTGCAAAAAAATAACTCCAAAGCCATGAGCGCTTCGGAGCTAGTTTATCAGTGCAGAAGAAGGGACTTGAACCCTCATGTTGTTGCCAACACATGGACCTGAACCATGCGCGTCTGCCATTCCGCCACTTCTGCAAGCGACAAGAATAATAATACCGACTTTGGCAGCATATGTCAATGCCCTTATTTGAGTGTCAGCTTGTCTACATAGGCGCAGAGCTGCCTGGTAACGCCAAATAATGTCTTGTATTTAAGAGCCAGGTAAAGGAGCAGAAGTCCTGTTACACCAGCAGCTATAAACTGCACAATAGAGAAGCTGTTTAACGCCTCTCCCAAAAAGATACATGCACAGATAAGTAGCGCAGACATAGGAATCAAAAGCCTCACCATTTCCTGGTGGATCTCAGTGAGCCTAAGTTCAAGCCCCTCTCTTTCTTCCCATATCTCCTCTTCAGAGATTACATCATAATCAAGCTTTTCAAGATGTCTTAAGTAGTCTCTAAGTCTCTTTTCCATAAATCCTCCAAGTGCAAACATTAGTAAATTCAAGGTTCTTGCATTATATTATACGCTATTTCGTTACTATTTGCACGAACATTCTATCCTGCCACCCGGTGCATCACTCGCACACATCAGCAGTTGTATACCTCACCACCTTAGATAGCTCTTTTACCGGAACTTCCACCTGAAATCCAACTTTCCCTGCAGAGAAAAAAATAGTCTCAAAGCCATTAATATCCTCGTGGATAACAGTGGTAAAGCTCTTCTTCATCCCTATTGGCGAGCAGCCTCCGTGAACATACCCAGTAAGGGGCAAAAGCTCTTTCTGTGGAAGCATTGAAATAGCCTTCTCTGACACCGCCTTGGCAGCCTTCTTAAGGTCCAGCTCCTTCTCAACAGGAATAACGAATACGTAGTGTTCGCCGGACTTAGAGTCTGTCACCAAAGTCTTGAACACCTTGGAAGCATCCTCACCAAGGATCCCTGCTATCTCAGTCCCTGTCATGTGCGGGTCCGGCTCGTAGCTGTAGCTCTTATACGCTATCTTCTTTTGAGAAAGTAGTCTCATTACATTTGTCTTTTCTTCAGAATTCTTAGCCATCTCTTAAAATCTCCAAAACCTTCCTGTTAAACTCATCATTTTCTGCCACCGCCTGGCCCAGGTCCACGCCTTCCTGATCCATGGCACACTCTCCGCAAATATCTATGCCAAGAAGCCGCAAATTTCCTTCATTGAGGCCGCTGCATGCCCCGATACTCTCAGTCTTAAGTGTCCTTACAAGCTCAAGGACCTGCTCCGCCTCCGCTTCTCCCTGATCCCAGTTGGTCACAAGCTCATCTTTTTTTATCACATCCTTATCGATTGACAGGTATATGGGAAAAGAGCTATCGGGAAGGGATACTTTTATGCTGCCATCAGGCTCTTTTCCAAAAACATCCTCTATATCATAAAACCGAACCTTCGCCTTGTCAGCATCTGGGAGCTCGTCTATGAGCCCTCTGTCCGCCCCAATCACATGCACATCCCTCACAAACTCATTGTTATCCAGAACGTCCACGATCCAGCCACCACAGGACAAAATATCAAACATCGGACGCTGCATGTCAGGGTGATGATCTAAGACCACAAGAGAAAAAGGTTCTTTTACCCTGCTCAAGTAAATTGACGACACGTAGTGATAGTTCCCGTTGTCTATGTAGTGAAGCCCATATGGGAGAAAAGAGCAAGCGGCGCCATTATCTGCACTCATGCTGCATTCCGCTATCCCCTTAAGTATCATATTTTTAGCCTCATCATCGCACATACAGTTCGTTCCGGATATGCCAGAAAGGTCAACAAAATGAGAGCTCTTATCTGACCGATAAAAGCTCTCCTGATCATAGATTTTAGAAAAATTAAGTATCGCTACATCAAAGTTCATTGTCTTATTTAGCAAGGTCTGAGAGGTGGATGATCGCATCGTCTCTTATGATGCACTCACCGTGCTCCTCAATAAACATAGCCTCTGGTGAATTGACCGTAAGCATATGGGAGTACTCAACTCCTGCCCTTCTCATATCATATATAATGCTCTCATCTGCAGACATAAGTCCTGCCAGCAGATAGTAGCGTCCCTTGTCCTTGTAAAGCGAAGAATCAACGATTGGAAGTCTCTGGACCACCTTGGCAAAACGCCCAGCCTGAGCGATGTCATCAAACTCCATCATGTACCTTGCATACTCTGAAAGAGGCTGATAGCTATACTCGTTTGACGGCTCCGACTCTGACTCTGGAAGATCCTGGGTATAGATCCTATTTATAGTCTCTGAAACATTGGAGATGACATTGTTAAGGGCAACGCCCTTCTCCTTGCCAGTCTTAGCCTTGACCTCGTCAACCTTCTCCTGGGTCAGGGTCTTAAGGATTGTCTCAGCAGCACCTCTGATCCTGTCTGCGGCCTTCTGGATGTCATCATTGGAGAGCTTGACTGCGAAGATGCGGATGCTGCCATCCATCATCATGTTCTTGCTCATCATCATAACCTCTGTCTCAGGGTCATAATCAAGCTGCGCTCCAACCTCCTTGTTGAGCTGTGCAAAGAAAGATGTGGTGTTCTCAGCACCACTTATAACAGCTTCAGGAGTAAGACCAATCTCGTGGAGCTCTGATGCCGCGATACTGCATTCTACTGTGGTTTCATTCATTTTTACTATGATCACTTGCATCATCTCCCTTCTGAATAGTCTATCTTCTTACTGTAATTATAGTACGAAGAATTAGCACTGTCCACCCGAGAGTGCTAAAAGTTTTATTAAGAAAGAATATACTCTTTCCTCCGTAGGCTCATGATGACTTCCTCGGCCTTCTTTTTATTAAGCAATTATTTATGTTTTTCCTCACCCATTCTAATCTCTATCACCAACTCCCCGCCAAGAGCACTTGCTATACGTTCAAGCGTAGAAATGGAAGGATTGGCTACACTACGCTCAATCTTAGAAATATCCGCTTGATCTATTCCAGTTCTGCCCGAAAGCTCCTTCTGAGAGATACCCGCCAGGCTTCTAGCATATGCCACGGCCCTTGCGGCAACATCACTGTGTGAAATCATCTCTACTCTCACAGTAATCCCCTCTTCATAGATAGTCTCAGTTTCTATGTCGAGTTCATCATCCCATATTATTCCATAGTGTCCCATCAGTTTTCCTGATAAAAACAGAGCCCTATCTTTTAGTCTCTCTAGTTGCGGATATTTGGAAAATAACGATGCCATATCAAACTGTTTAACCTTACCATCTTGAAAAAGTAATTCCAGTGAAGTTCCATCAAGAAAGCTCATAGACATTGCTTTATGAAACATACTATCCTCCTCTTAGGAAAGTGGTGGATTATGTTCTTTATTTCTCAAATACATAACTATCATAATCCCCTTAAATGAACATATTGTTGGCATTAACTACTCTCCGATAAATATCTGTATATTTTAATTATATGGGATATATCCCCTATCGTCAAGATTCAACATGAACAAACGTTCCGTGTCAAACACCCTCTTAACGTAAAAAGAGCCAGTTCCGGCCCAAACCAAAACTGACTCCCATATACCAAATTCATCTCTTATGAACTTTTAGTTCGTCTTCCTGATATGCTTGCTCTCTTCCACAGCCTTCAGAATATCAGGCGTAGTTCCCTCCTGGGTTACTTCTCCAGTAGCTTCGCACCTTACTGTCACACGGTTTGATCCGCCCACAGTACAAGTGAACATGGTAAAATCCCACTGTCCTGCTTCCATCTTCTCTGTATCGTAAGCCCCAAGAGTCTCAATGTTTGTCACCTCAAAGTAGAAGCTGACTCCATTCATATCAGTAACAATTACTTCCGCGCCAATTTCCAGCTCAGGAAGTCTTCCAAAATGCTCAACATAGTTATGTCCACAGACTATAAGGTCGTTGTCATACACTGATCCAGAGTATCTGCAGATAGCTACCTTTGCATTGTCCTTGCTCCACTGGTCCTGAATAGGAAGTATCAGCCCAAGAGAAGGAATCTGTACTGTTCCAATAAAGCTCCTGCCATCCACATCAGCAATTGGCATTGCCCCTTTAAAATGAGTTCCAATAGCCACCTCAGGCATCTGCTGTATAACTCCCTCAAGCATCTCATCGGAGGCCGCACCAGCCTTTGCATTCTCATCAAAGTTGTTCTTAACAATCACTGCTGCAATTATTATCAAAAGAGCTCCGATCGCAATGTAAATGTATCCTGAAATCCTTTTCAAACTTTTTCACCTCATATTTGAAAATATAAGCCCTGCTACTCTTGCAGGGCTTATACATAGATTCAATTATTCTGCGCTTTCATTTTAGCGTTCTTTTTAATTCCCTTTACGATAAAGAAAATTCCAGCGATCACAAGGATTGGAAGTGGCCACCAAAGCTGTCCTGTCTGAGGAAGTCTCCTTGCACCAAGAACCTGTGGAAGCTGCCTTATAGCGCCAAGAACAGCTGGAATATCCGGCACTCCGGGTGGATTAGACGGAGGAGTATTTGGTGGTGGGTTATCCGGTGGTGGATTATCTGGTGGTGGGTTATCTGGTGGTGGGGGTGGATTATCTCCGCCACCTCGGCTGTTTACGCATGTATAGACGAAATCGTGAGTACCAGGCTTCTGATAAACACTTATTGAAGAACTGTACCCATCTGCTATACCAATTTCTCTTACAGTATATTCATGCGCACCAGGATTTTGCCACTCGTAATACCAGTTATTACTAGAAGACAATGTAACTGTCTCCATGAGTTCGCCATCACAGTAAATCTCAAAAACAACTGATGCAGGGCGATTTGCATAACCACCGTCATTCCATTGTTTCTGTATGCTGCAATGTGTTTCAACATCATTCTTAACCCTAGACTTTTTAGGTTCTGCTTCCGGACTATAATTTGGACTTATAATGCCAGTATCCTTGTCTCTTACAAGAATAGGAACAGGATAAACAAAATTTACAAATGAATGAGTATATTCATCCTTGACTAACTTGTCACTATGAACATAATACACTCCAAGTGCTAGTCCAGTGTAATACGTCTTTCCCTTATCGTCTGAAACTCCTTCTTGTACAGGAGTTATACTATTAGCTTTAATGTGCTTATCAAGGATATCGGAATCGCTAGCTTCCTCATACTGCACGCAGTCTTTCCAGACATCATAATCAAATCCATTATTAAAGAAATCAGGATCACTAAAGCATCCCTTAAATTCATCAGTAATGGTATACTGACCATCTTTATCAATTGTAGCCACAAGATAGATTTGTGACTTTACACCTTCCATGAGCTCATCATCCACGGTTCTATGTGTTATGGTAAGACTTCCATGTCCATCCATGCTCATGTCAATGTCTGCACGCGCAACATATTCTTTTGCGAAAACCCTACCAGTTGGCACAGTCATGAGCAAAAGAGCTGCCAAAGCCGATACAACTATTCTTTTTAATGCTTTACTTATTTTCTTCATTTTTTACCTCGTTATTGCTGCCTTTCTTTTCCTTAGGTTTTCTTGTTCGTATAAGGAAAACGACAAATAACAAAAGTATCAATGGCGCTGCTATGAATGGTGCAACAATCAAGTTGCCATACCTCGTAGCATCTGCCGGAACAATGAGTTTTGTTTCTTCATTATAATCAACACGCTTAGCTCTAACAAGGAGCCTGTGGGTATTGACACCATAAGGCGTACATGTAACAAGCGTGACGTATTCTTTCCCATCGACAATCGCCAGGTCCTGAGTTTCGTCAGGAAGTACAATGTTGATCTGATCAACCTGATATGCGAAAGTCTGATTCAAAATGTGTAGTAAAAATGTATCTCCCACGATCATCTGATCGAGATCTGTAAAAAGTTTAGCCGAAGGAAGTCCCCTATGTCCTGAAAGAATCACGTGGGTAGTAGTTGTTCCTGTTGGGAAAGAGGTTCCTTCCAAGTGTCCTATTCCGACCTGCAGGACAGATTCCTCTGTTCCATGGTATATCGGAAGATTAACACCGATGTTTTCTATTTCAATAGTACCTATGACTCCTGTACCTGTAGGATCAAGAATCCTATTGTATCTGCTCTTCTCCTGTTCATTGAGAATAAAGCTCATGGGCTTTTCTGCAAGCTCAGCGTTGTAATCAATTGCTTCTTGCCAGAATCTGCTATAGTCCTCTTCTGTAACTTCAGCCAGAGCGTCCTGGTATGTTGCAACAGCTCTACTCTGACGTTTGGAATTAATATAATTACTTACCGATGGATATAAAAAAATACAAATTCCCGCCAAAAAGATCAGCGAAAATATGATGTTAGGTATCTGTTTTTTTAGCTGTTTGCTCATCTTTAACTCGCAGAATGTATTTTTTGAATCAAATCCTGTATTTCCAAAGTGGCAAGATAGCCACTTTGGAAAATACAGATAGTTTCATTATTTGAAACAAGATTCAATATATATTTTACTTTTTCATACCCTTAAAACTTTGATCAATAATTACTCAGCATTAACTTTTCTGCGAACCATGAAATATGCTACACCTGCAACAATAAGAATGCCACCAAGGATGTAGAAGATTGTTGTACCAATTCCACCTGTTGAAGGAAGAAGTGAACCAGTCTTGTTAACTACAAGAGTAACCTCTGCTGCGATTATATCGTTATCATACTTAACTTCAGTTGTCTTCTCTGTGTATGAACCATCTACAATATTACCATTTTTGTCAAGGAGCCATGTTCTATGTGTTGTAGTAGCTGAAGTCTCCTGAGGTGTTACTTTTACTCTTTCAGTAAGCTTGTTATATCCATTAGGAGCCTCTGTCTCTGTTACATATACATCAGCACCAGACTTAAGTCCTCTTACTACAATAACTGCGCCATTTGCTTTTGTAGTTTCGAGCTCTGTTGTTCCTTCACCTGCATAAATATATGAACCGTCTTCAAGTGTTACAGGAGTGCCATTCTCAGTCAGGATAGCAAATGGGAAGCTGAACTTAGCACCTGCAAGAGGATTTCCGTTCTGGTCTACCTTCTTGATTGCAATAGCGTATGTCTTAAATGTATCTTCACCCTCATCTTTTTTAACGCCATTGTATCCCCAATCAACATGGTTAGTATTTCCATTTCCTGCAATCGCTGCCTTTTTTGTAACTGTTCCATGATACTTGATGAAAACTGTAGCACCATTCTTGTAAAGGCTGTTGCGATCCTGATCTATCCAAGGAATGGTAATTGTCTTGTTCTCATCAAATGCCAATGTTACTGATGTCTGATCATTTGTTGTTTTTTCATCTCCGTCATTGTCAATAACGACTGAATCAACAGCTGCATTTGCAAGGAAATCAGGCAGTGTATCAGTAATATAGTATGACTCGATAAGAGTTTTACCATTTTCATAGTTAGATGTTTTAAATGCAACAGTATAATTTACAACTTCTCCAATGTAGACATTTTTATTATCTACTTTCTTATACAAGAAAGTAGGAGTTGAAGTATTCTTATCAACAAGCTCAGCGTTAGGGTTTGTAGAATCAACTGTGATTGCCTGATCACCCTGTGTTGTTGTTACAACATAGTAACCATAAGGAAGTCCTGTAAATGTAAGTTTAGAACCATCACTCTCTACAGATTTCAATGCTGTCTGGCTGTCAGCCCAAGCTTTAATAGCAGCCTTAGCGTTATCGCTTAACTCTGTTGTGCTACCAGCTTTAAACGCATCAGCTGTTGCTGTAATATTGCCACTATTATCCTTGGTAAAATAAGCACTAAGAGTTGTAGGAATTTCTCCTGTGTATGCTATTGAACCACCTGATGTTCCAGTAACTGTAGCATCAAAAAGCTTAAAAATCTTGTAAGTTTCTCCTCTTGCTGCATTACCGATTGAAATTGTTGCATTTCCATCAGAAACGGCAACATCCTGTGCGCATACAGTCAAGCTTGATCCCATGATCAGAGTTGCTGCAAGAATACCTGTTAATAGTTTCTTAAGTCCTTTCATTTGTTTCCTCTCCTTTTGAATCTTGTTTTTTGTTTTAATTTTGTATTTTAAGCTCTCCCAAGCTCTAAACCATTAGTTACTCTTCTTCCTGGTCATCGTCTTTTTTCTTTCTGTAATAAAGACCTGTTCCAAGAAGTCCTACCATTGCCGTTCCAGCACCAGCTGCCATGTAAGGAAGATCTCCTAAGCCACCGGTTGAAGGAAGAGCATTTCTAACAATCCTCTGGTTTGTGATGGTTACTACACCGTAGTCGGCTTCTGTCGCTTCCATCAGATATGCATCTGTCGGCACTGGATTTCCATTCTCATCAATCCAGGTGAGATTGCCTAGCAGATCTGCCAGATAATCTTTTCCGCCGTAGTTATATTTCACTGTGAACTCTCTGAGATACTTATCATCCTCTTTAACTGTGTACTGATAACTTAAGCCGTTCTCATTCACAAGATCAATAGCTACATTGTCCGTCTCTGAACTCCATGTCCAGCTATTATTCTGTGTCAGCTGTACATTCTTATATGTCTTCCATTCACCGAATGTACCATCCGTATTGACAACTCTGCGCAAAATGGATACATCAAGTACAGTCACTGAAGGATTTTCATCATCATTACCTTCCATATCTTTCCATTCTTTACGGATGGACAGCTTACCAGATGTCTTGTTGTTAAATACCGGAAGTTTGTTGGAATCTACCTCCCTGTACTTAGGGTTTCCATTTTCATCAACACCATCTCTTTCAAGGAAAGTAGTGTTGGAAAGCTCAACCACTTTTTCCCCATCAAGATAGTAGTACTTCGGTGTACTTACCCTATATACCACGCGTCCTGCCTGCTGACTGTAATTCTCTTTTACAACACCAACTGTCGCATAATATTCTCTAGTATCAGCAATGTAGGTATTATTATTTATATCCAACGCCCCCTGGGTTTCGACAATCTTATAAGTAAATGTCTCTTCATCCCCTCTCACATACTGATACTGATTACTTGTATTCCTTGAGTCATCACCATATGTGATCGGAGAAAAAACAATACTGTGCGGAGAAGCTGGATCATTTGTTTTGCTCTCTATAGCCTTCCAGCCACCTTCTGCAGTAGCATCCTGCTTATAAAGAGTAAATGTAAATCCCGTTACATTAGCCCCAATTCCGTTTATTGTTTTATATGCCTGAAGCTCCGCCGTACCATTGATCTGCCTGATATTATAGTACGTATTGTGCCATTCTCCGCCACCTGGAAGGCTAACATTATCAAAAGCGACCCATCCGCCGGACGTAGACAAGTTGTCCCACTTAGCACCATCACGACCAGAAATAAATACACCGGCAACTGACCCTTCACTCGTTACCTTGGAAGCATTGATAAAATTCCATATCAATGTACTGGCCACATGATCTTGCCTCGTACCTTCAAGTGTTGCAGTATCAACAAATCCATCACCATTGTCAACTTTGTATTTATGTATGCCTACTTCGCCATCACAGACAACATTAAATACTATCGTTTGTCCAGGATTCTTTTTGATAAATAGCTTTTCATCCTGGTACAGATAGTCTTTTCTAAACTGCTCATCTACCGTCAAATAATATGTTCCATCTTGATATTTGCTAAAGTCAAAACCCTTCTTACTTTGATCACCGTCAACATAGATCGTCTCATAACTACTCTGATGTCTTGTTGCCAAATCCTTAGAAGCAGCTTTGGTATAAGAAAGCATGTCTTTAACAATACCTTCTATCTGTGCATATGAATAAGATGTATCAAAAATCTTCTGTGCATTGCCTCCAATTTTGCTTTCACATCCTTTCGGAAGGATAAAGAATGCAGGCTGCCCGTTTATTAAAACAGTATTATTTTCAATCTCCCCAACTATAAAAGTTTGCTCCACAGGGTTCGTCATGTCATTACCAGTACTTGAGCCTCCCTGATTAAACTTGATTGCTGCAAAATTGGTCTGTGCATGCTCAATCTGAGAAAAGTTTTGTGCGACAACACCAAAATTAACTGCATCTCCAAGAACTGTTTCAAAAGTATCTGTTCCAGGCTCATGATTCTGATATGCTAAAACCGCAAATATTGAGAAACTGTCAGCTTCAAACTCTACCTTCTCAGCCTCCCCTACAGCAGCTGTTGCATCTGTAAGAGTAATTACTTCGATATCACCTGATGAAATATCTTTTGCTTCATCAGTATTTGTGATCTCGTTCTCTTCCTTAACTTCTTCCTTGATAGGGAGGTGAACAACCGCAATATCCTCGTCAGATAATGCTGCAATATCTTCTGAAAGCTGATTCTTATTAAACTCGATCTTTACAGATACTGTGCCTTCCTTAGGCTGGATCTCTTTCTCCTCAAATTCAAAAGCAATATCATAGAGAAGGGTGTTGTCCTCAGTGAACTCATCAGCGTTGTCTTTGCCTGCCTCATTTGCGATTGCTTCTGCGTTTTGATTGAGGGCATCCATGTAAGCATCATAGTTGTAGCTTGATGAATCCTTGGTAACCTCAACAGCCTTAAGCTCGATTCCCTCAGGGAAAACGTTCTTGCCATTGATGGTTGCTGTAACTGTTACCTTGCCATCAGAGAATGTGAACTCTGTCTCTGTTGATGCTTTAAGGAATGTAAGCTCAATCTCAGCATCCTCAGTAATCTCAATCTCTTCGCCATCTACTGTAGTAAATTTATATCCAGTTGCCTTTACAGTAGTTCTTTCTTCATCAGATTTTTCTGCCTTAGACTCAGTCTCAGCGTCATCCTTATCAGTATCTTTTTTCTCTTCTTCAAATATAGGAGCTATCTTTGTTATCTCTTTTTCCTCATAGATAGCCTTGTAGAAGAAGTATCCATCAACCTCTGTGATCTTACTCTTCTTAAGCTCCGTCCCATCTCCAATGTTAAGATCCTTGGACTCCTGGAACTCTTCGCCGTTCCTGTCGACGAACTTAGCTGTAAGAACAACAGTTGTATCAACCGCAACACATGTAAGAGTTATTGTCGTGTTTTCTTTTATCTCTACAACAGATTCATCCTTGAGTGTAGCCTCGTAGAATTTCTCACCACTCTCCTCATCCTCCTTAGCGGTGATGAGTACTAAAACATTCTCATCAATCTTAGCTTCCTTAAATGTATAGCCTTCGATAGGATCCGCGTCCATCTTAGGATCAAAGCTCTCGGAAATCTCAAGCTCTTTTTCATCAGCAATCTCTTTGCCATCTTCATCAACATAAGAAGCTGTAAGGACTATCTCTTTCTTCTCATCTGCTGTATATGTAAGGACTACGGCTGCGTCCTTCTTAATTTCTTTTGTCTCATCGCCATCAAATGTTACTTCGTAGTATCTGATGTCGTCTGCATTCTTCTTAACTGCAACCTTGGTGATAACGTCACCCTTAAATGTTGCTTCCTTAAATGTATAACCCTCAATTGAAGGAGCCTCTGATGCAAGGTCAATGCTGTCGGTGATATCAATCTCTTTCTCCTCAGCTATTGCCTCACCATCTTCATCTACATATGAAACTGTAAGAACAACGTCCTGTGTAAGCTCGTCCTCTTCTTCCTCAGTCTCTTCTTTCTGCTCTTCTTCCTCTGTAAGTTCTCCTTCTTTGAGTTCTCCCTCTTTAACTTCTTCCTCTACCAGGTCATCCTGCTTTTCTTCATCATCCCCAGACTCTTCAAGCTCGTCATCGCTCTCATCTTCGCCGTCTTCGTTAAACTCAGAAAAGAGATCATCATCATCGCCACCTTCATCTGACTCAACCTTATTCTCAAGAGTCTGCTGAATAAGCTCTTCTTCATCAGCATTGCTTGCAGTCTCAAGAACAACGCCAAGTGACTCAGCCCCCTCTTCTGTCATTGCTGTAGCCGGCTTATTCAAAATATAAAGAGTGACCGTTCCTGTAAGAAGGGACAGGCAAAGAACAAATGCCAGCCACTTTTTATAATTAGAATGCTTCCTTATGTAGTTTGCCGCGCGAGACTCATCAACTTTTCGCATCGTCATACTCCTATTTGCTTTAAAACCCAAAAACTTCTGTGAACTTTGTGTGAAAGTGATTAAAACTTTATTAACTCAAGCCTTTTCATCATGCAAAATTAGCTTTTTCAAAATTTATTAACCTTTTATGATGTTTCGAAAACGTTTAAGTACCTATTCCACAAAAAGGTAAAAAAATATATGGCAGCTAGCTGTCTTACATCCCACCAAAAACATTGAAGGGATATACTCTGAAGAAGATCTTTCCTATTAGCTGTTCTTTTGTTACGCATCCTACGACACTTGATCTTGAATCGATTGATGCACTTCTATGATCTCCCAGAACAAAGTATCTGTTCTCAGGAACCTGATAAGGAAACTCAATGTCTGTTGGATCCAGGCTCTTTTCTGATACATATGGTTCATCGAGAGCCACGCCATTAACTGATACGTTTCCTTCATCATCAATGTTGATCCAGTCCCCTGGTGAGCCGATAACTCTTTTCACAAGGACCTTATTGTTATAGTAGAAAGCAAGCAGATCTCCAGGTTCAAAACTGGTGGAGTTCTGTGCTATAACTATCTCTCCGGTGTTCATGGTTGGTGTCATTGAATCCCCTGTAACCTTAAGTACTGTTACAAAGAAGCTTGATACCAATACTGCCAGGGCAGCTACCACAACTACTACGAATAATGTATTTCTAAGAACTCTCTTATATTCCTTCTTATTGTTTTCCCTCTTAAGCTCGCTTTTTAAGGCATCTATCGAGGGACGTTCACTAGCTGCGGCTGCAGTCTCCTTAGCTTTTGTCTCATTTTCTATTTCAGTCATTCTTTTCTCTCGTGTATCTGATTAGTATAAAGATCTATGGCTTCCTGCGCTTTTTCCATCAGTCCTGTGATGTTAACCACTG
Source organism: uncultured Butyrivibrio sp. (assembly GCA_947167765.1). Classification (GTDB taxonomy): domain Bacteria; phylum Bacillota; class Clostridia; order Lachnospirales; family Lachnospiraceae; genus Butyrivibrio. The sequence goes on from CAMVJI010000021.1 coordinate 18,716, forward strand.
CATCAGCAAGTGTTCCGGACTTTTCGATGGCTGCCAGTTTCTTATCTACTTCCTCGTCCTTGGCCTTCATCTCACGTTCGTGTCTGGCCTTGAGACCAGCGATGTCCTTGTCGAACTTCTCCTGCATCTCGGCCTTTTGCTGCGAGAATTTCTCTCGCATCTGTGCCTTCTCTTCGTCGAAGGACTTCAGCATTTGGGCCCTTTCCTTGGCCATCTCCTGCTGGAGTTCTATCTTTTCTCTCTCAAGCTCTTTCTTAAGTTCTTCCTCATGCTGTCTGGCCGCCTCAGCTTCTTCTGAAAAACTGATCATCATCTCAAGTAGTTCTGCGCGGCTAAGCTTTTTAAGATTTACGTCTGCCATGATCTTCTCGCTAAAAAAAGGTATCATGCTCCGGACCACGGCGCACGATACCTTTTAGTATCACTTAAACCCTCTCTGATAAGACAAAGCCTGCCAAGTCCAATTGCATGTTTTAGAAACTATTCTTTTCCCTGTACTGCAGAAAAACTGCACACTCATCCTTGAGTATAAACGTACATAATTTCCAAAAAAATAGACCGTTAGCATCATCCCCCACAGCCACGGTCATCCTTAATGGCGCCGTTCATATCCAGCACCAGCAACTGGCTGTCTTCCTATATTGGTAAGACCCTTTAGCTTTGCGTCACCATCTCTCAATGGCTTTGCCCTTGATATCTGCTAAGATAAAAAGCTTAACAAATATATTTACCCACAAACAAAAACTTCTTATCAGTTTCCCCTCAACTACACGGCTTTAATATATAACAAATCATTTAATATGACAAGAACTTTTTCACAAAAAATTCACAGTTTCCACTAAAATCGTCATTGACACTAGGCAAAAACTGTGAATCATTTTTTCAAAAATATTATATTTCAAAAATTGGTTTCCGGTAACGTTCCCGAAAATCCTGACTCAGAAGGCTGTTCCTTCAGACGCAAGTTTCTCACAGATTGCTGCTATATCATAGTCGGGCGCGAACTCCTTTGCCACATCATAGATAGTCTGAACCTTTTCGATTTCCTCATCAAGATCGTCTGCTATTTCATATACAGACTTGCCTTTTGCCATCTTACGGGCTATAAGTTTGACCAGTTGTTGTAGGATGCCCTTTTCTATGCCTTTCTCTATGCCTCTATTTTCAACTTCATCCAGCACACTACACATATTTACTCTCTCCTTTCTCCTAACTTCTTCATAGGAATCCTCAAACCGGTTATCATTAGTCAGCGCACTCATTAGGGTGAGTATCTCATGGACATGCTTTATCTCACCTTCCTTAGGTATATACTTACCATTCTTTCTCATCTGAACAAAATAATCTGCCACATACTTGAAATCACTTTTAAACAGACTTACCTGTTCATCAGTGAGATATGCAATTTCAAACAAATTCATCCTATAGTCGCTGACATATTTTTTTATCCTGTCATCCATTTTCAAGCAGTCATGTACTGACTTTGCCTTAGTCCATGGATGTCTATATCCATAGTATAGCACAAGTGATATTACCGGGTATCTTTGATTATTGTTCTTTGGCGAAAACTGCCCGCGATATGAAGCCCCATCATAGCTCATTACTCTTAGTGGCATATCGTTGTCTTCTTGTGTCTCGTTTTCAAAACCAATTGCAGCTAACCTTATCATATTATTGTTCCAAAATTTGGATACATCCCGTTCCTGCTCTCTTATCTTTCCTGACGCAGAATAATTAGTGTGTGGATTAGCCTCATGTAGTTGATCCTGTTTAATTACTTCCTCACCATTGAACATAAGCACATTTGCAATGTCTGCAAACACATCATTTAGCTCTTCAAGTGACTTCTGAGTTTTATCTTTCTCAGACATAAATCCTCCTAAAATCATTTTTTGACATAGCTACCCATGCCTAATCTTTCATAGACCTTTAATAAATATTCATTTTCAAACAAAGTGAAATACTTGCCTTTGAACAAAAGCAAGCCGGGTGATTCCCCTAACATCAATCAACTTATTTATGCTAACACATACTTACTTGTTGTACAAGAAAAAAAGAGTTGAGATTTTGTCCCAACTCTTCTTAAAATCATTCTAAACTCATCAGGTCTTAAGTCCTCTGAGGATCTGAAGCATCTCATCAGATGTGGTAATGACCTTACTGTTAGCCTGGAAGCCACGCTGTGTTGTGATCATGTCGGTAAACTCTTTTGCCAGATCTACGTTACTGCCTTCCAAGACACCCGAGTTCATGTAGCCGCCGTCCTTTGTTATATCCATGATCTGCGCTGCTCCTGAGTTAAGGGATGCTGCGTAGAGGTTGTCACCAACTTTTTCAAGTCCCATGGCGTTGTTGAACTCTGCAACTGCGATCTGACCTTTCTTGATGGTCTGGCCATTTGAGTATCTGCCATAAATGGAACCATCTGTGCCAAAAGAGATATTAGTGAGCTCACCATTTGGATAGCCCTGATTAAGGCCCTTGTCATTTCCTCTGTAACCATACATGGATGATGAGTGAGATGAACTTGTACCAGCATAGTTAGTTGTATGTGTAAAGTCTATGCTGAGTCCACTTACAACTGATGCACCTCCAGTAAGGTTAAGTGTATATGTTCCTGCTGATATAAGCTTTCCATCACTCTTACTGTAAACGAGAGGAATCTTAACATCATCAGTAGGACTTAGCACTGAATCGCCATTCTCATTAAGAACCGAAGTAAGATTCAGAGAGTATGTGTTATTTGCATCGTCTGCTCCGTCAGTAAGAGCAAACTTGATGGTGTACTTATTTCCATCACTTCCATATACTTCAAGGCTAAGACCCTTGCCCTCTTCAAGAGAAGGATCAAGCTCATCGATGTTTCCTTTAAAATATGACTGGCTTGTTGCCTGACCTGGCATGATATCTGCCTGTCTTGTGGTTCCGTCAGGATTTGTTACAGGAACTCTGTTGATGATGTGGAGCTTTTGAACTGTTGCTCCGTCAGTAATTCCGCCCTGTCCCATTGTTCCAAGAACATAGTAACCATTTGACTTGGTTACAAGATCACCATTTGCGTCAATTGCAAAAGAGCCGTCTCTTGAAAAATTCATCTCTGCGCCGGAAATATCAGGACTTATTACAAAGAAAGAAGGTCCTGTGATCATAATATCCATGACATTATCTGTTGTAACTGCTGAACCCTGAGCTGCAATATTGGTATAGATTGAGCCAACCTTAGAGCCAAGTCCAACCTGAGATATGTTGGTAGAACCTACAGTATCTCCTGCGCCTGTTCCTGATTTAACTGTCTGATATAGGATATCCTGGAAGCCTGTAGCCTGAGCCTTGTAAGATGTTGTATTAACGTTGGCGATGTTGTTACCAATTACATCCATCTCCATCTGATGTGTTTTAAGGCCTGCGACACCGGACCACATAGATCTCATCATAGTACACTTACCTCCGCATAGGGAAAAGAAATACTGCTATCTTTCATGTACATCCGTGTACTAAATGGCAAGATCCTTTTGCCGATAAAGAAAGCTATTTTTTCTGCTATGTTCTTTATCGGATGGTTTTATAAGAATCTTTAGAGGGACGTCGAAATATTTTTTCATATTGTTCAGAAATGGCTTGTAAGCAACATATTTGTGGTATAATGAGAAAAAATTTCCGGTTGAGATTGGGGAAAACCATGGATTATAAAAAGAATAACACTTCACCAGAACTCAAAAATGAGATCAAGGACATTGTAGATCTGATCCTGTCCGATTACGAGAAAGGCCGCGACGTAGATCAGATGGACGTATTCAACCAGCCTGATCGCGATGCGGTAAAAGATATCGTGATCAAACTGATCCGTATCATCTACCCTGGATATTATCGTGACAAAGTATACAAGAGCTACAATGACAACAACAGGATCGCTGTAGTTATCGAGGACGTTATCTACAACCTGCAGAAGCAGATTGCAATTGCATTCCATCATAGCCCTGAATATAAGGATGCTCAGGATGAGACATTAGACTGCGGTGCAAGATGCATCACCCACGAATTTTTCAAGCAGATTCCTAAGATAAGGGAGTATGTTGATACTGACCTTCAGGCCTGCTACGATGGTGATCCTGCAGCATATTCCAAGGGAGAAATAATCCTCTCCTACCCTGGACTTACTGCTTCTACTATCAACAGGATCGCACATGAGCTGTATCTTCTCAAGGTGCCGCTTATTCCCAGGATGATGACAGAATACGCTCATTCCAAGACCGGAATCGACATTCATCCAGGTGCAACTATTGGCAAGTACTTCATGATCGATCACGGTACAGGTATTGTTATTGGTGAAACTTCAGTAATTGGTGAACACGTCAAGATGTACCAGGGCGTAACAATTGGTGGTCTTTCCACAAGAGGCGGCCAGAGCCTTAAGGGTGTTAAGCGCCATCCTACTATTGAAGATAATGTCACAATTTACTCAGGGGCTTCTATCCTTGGCGGCGAGACCGTCATCGGAGAAGGTACAGTCATCGGAGCTAACGCATTCATCACTGCTTCAGTGCCTGCAGGCAGCAGAGTCAGCATGAAGAACCAGTAAATCAGTGAGGGCGACAAGACACGGGGACGGTTCTTTTGTCTTATTTTATCAAGATAAAACAAGACAAAAGAACCGTCCCCGTGTCTTATCCGTCCCCACTGCCTCATATAAATTCACATTTTGCAAATATATCATTGACCGCAGCATTGTATTCACCTTTGCCGCGGCTTTTTCTTATGGCCTTGAGCTGCTTATCGCAGTCCTTAAAATGCACGTGAAGAAATGCCCAGTGCTCAAGCATCTTAAAGATAACGTTCCGGTCCTCTGGAATGTACTCAGAATATGCGTCGTAGAGCTTTCGAAGGTAGGTTTTTAGTTCCTCAGGCTGAAGTTTTTCTCCACCCTTAAGTTCGCGCACAAGGGCTGGGTTTGATAAAAGGCCTCGGCCGATCATGATGGATGATATTCTATCCAGCTCTGGGAGAGTGGTTGATTCAATATTGCCGTTGTAGCAAATTTCTGCCTTTCCACCGCACTCTCTATACACTTCCACAGCTTGCTTGAAGTCTTTTATTCTTGCCTGTCCAGCATAATAGTCTTCGCGGACTCTAGCATGGATAGTAAGCTCTTTTATTGGATATTTTGCGTATACCTTCATAAGCTCTGTAGCTTCTGATGGATTCGAAAATCCAAGGCGAGTTTTCAGAGATATCTCCGGATAAACTAAGCTGCCATCGCTAGCCTGCAAGTCCTCTTCATCCCTCTTCTTGTTAAAGGGCTTACCACCAACAATTGTGTTTTCTGATACAGCCTCAAATATCTCAGCCAGCATCTCATCAAGATACTCAGGCTCCTGTAATAATCCTGAACCTTTATGCCTGTTTACCACAGTTGGTGCAGGACATCCAAGATTAAGGTTAACGCCATGATAGCCAAGCTTTTTCATCTCTCTTGCTGCCCATAGGAAGTTCTCTGCATTTCCAGCCATGATCTGTGGCTCTATGCAAGTTGCTAAATCTTCCATAAAGGCCGACTGTTTCTCTGGCAGCACATCTTTCTTTTCCCTGTTCTTAAAGTGAAATGTCTGCGCAGCAGTAAGAAACGGGGTGTAGTATTTGTCTACCCCCGCCCCAAAGACTTCTCTATGTACGTTTCGAAGAGGATATAATGTAATTCCCTCCATTGGTGCAAAATAGTATTTCATTCTAATTATTCCAATCTTTTCCGACCTAAACACATGTTAGATATGCAATATTCCCAATATCCTGATAATACATGCAGAAGGTTTGGGTCAAAATCGACATTTTCTTAAAATAGATACCCTAAAATATCCTGATAAAACAAGGGGGCAAGCTCAAAACCAACTGATTTTGGGGTACCCCTTTTTACAAATCAAGCAATATGGCCCAAACATATACAAAATAGCGTTAACTTTTCAAATTCCTTTGGGTACCCATTTCGCAAAACAAGCCAAAATAACCCAAAACGCAAATACATGGCAGCCACTACAAGTATTCGCCTCAAAAGTCGCCAAGCCAGCGGTCAGGCAGCGAAGCCTCCAGGCGCCCAGGCGGCTAAGCGCCTGGCATAACAGCCCCAATCACACAAAAGGATTATAATACCTGCTGCCGTCAGCATAGGTGATCAGCATGGTCACCACAAAGAACAGCACGATAAATGCGATCACGGCGTAGTCAGCAAAAACAAGAGGTCTTCTGGAGTACCAGCTCCTCTTTTTCTTTTTACCAAATCCCCTTAGCTCCATGGCGTTGCTGACAACGTCAATCCTCTCCATGGTGGAGAATAAAAGCGGAAAAATGATTGTAGCAACATTTTTTATCCTGTCAATGAGCCTTCCCTTGTTGCTCATCT